>NZ_JBFBAZ010000149.1:0-18576 GCF_040682475.1 Hamadaea sp. NPDC051192 | reverse complement strand
ATAGAATACCCCCGGTTACGGGTCAATGCCCTCCGATAACCCCCAAATAACCGGGCTGTTACTGGGATCCGGGTCGAATCTTTCTCCAAGATTCGACCCGGATCCCTGATCCAGCGCTCAGTCGTAGCAGCGGTCGTAGCAAAGTCAGGCTGCGATGCGGGCGAGCCGGGAGCGTACGCCCGCGAAATGCGCACGCATCGCGGCCGCCGCCGCGATGGGGTCGCCGGCCAGGACGGCCTCGTAGATGTCCCGGTGCTTGCGGGCCACGTCGGCCGGCGCCTCGTCGGGCGAGCCGAGGTCGTCGCGGAGCTGGTGGTAGACCTCCCAGAACGCGCCGAGCAGCTGGCCCACGAGCGGGTTGGCGAGCGGCCGGTAGAGGACGTCGTGGAACCGGCGGTCCGTATCAGGCGCGATCGCCTCGCCGGCCGCCGCCTCGGCCTCCATCTGCACGATGGCGTCCAGCGCGTCGGTCAGCTGCGACGCCTTTGTCCCCTGCTCGATGAGAAGCACGACCAGGCCGCTCTCCAGCACCTCGCGGATCTCGATGAGGTGACCGAGGTGGTTGCGTTCTTCGGGCATGGTCATCCGGCTGTGGAAGGCCAGCTCGTCCACCAGCCCGCTCAGCGACATCCGTCCGACGAACATCCCGAATCCGTGCCGAATGTCGACAATCCCGACTGCTTGCAGAACTTTCAGGGCTTCTCGGACGGAATTGCGTCCAATGCCCAGTTCTTGCATCAACTCGGACTCGGTCGGGAGCGGGTCCCCGGTGCTCAGGCCACGCTGAAGGATGATCCCCTTCACCGCCTCCTGCACCTCGACGGATCGGCTACGACGGCCCCTAGCAGCGGGAACGCGATTCGCGGGTACCTTGGTGGGCTGACCGTCCCCGTTCCGATCGGCCTGAAACATCGCGGACATCTCCAGGTCATCTCCTCTTGACCGGGGACGGGATCGACCCCTAACGTGCACTCTACAGGACATGGGATGTGGGACGTCCAATGTCCGAGGATCACAATAAGCCGAAACCCACCCCCAATAGGAGGCACCGTGAGCGCCCCGGTTTCTCGGCCAGCTCTCAACCTCAGCGGCAACCGCCGCGACTTCCTGCGTATCAGCGGGACGGTGAGCGCCGCCGCGGCCATCTCGGCCGCTCTCGGCGCATGCAGTGGACCCGCTTCGACGAGCACCGCCGGGGCCGGCGGCGACAAGGACCTCATCACCGCGGTCATCGGATACGGCAACAACCAGAGCTGGGACCCGTCGATGACGGCCTCGGCCTTCACGATGGCCGCGAACAACCACATCTACGAGGGTCTGGTCGACACCGACCCGATCACCCGTGACCCCTACCCGGCGCTGGCCACCGCGCTGCCCGCCGACGTGAACGCCACGAGCTGGAAGTTCACCCTGCGGGACGGCGCCAAGTGGCACGACGGCCAGCCGGTGACCGTCGACGACGTGCTGTTCACCTTCGAGCGCGCGCTCGACAAGTCCACGCTGATCTACTCCTTCTTCTCCGCCTGGCTGAAGGAGGTCAAGAAGGTCGACGACAAGACCGTCGAGCTGGTCTTCAAGTTCCCGTTCCCGGACGCGCTGCCCCGCCTCACCATCGCCAAGATCATGCCGAAGCACATCTTCGGCGCGGCCGGCGGCTGGGACGCGGCCAAGAACGGCAAGGCGATCGGCTCCGGCCCCTACAAGCAGACCGCGCACAACCCGAAGTCGAACAGCACCTTCGAGGCGTTCGCCGACTACAACGGGCCGCGCAAGGCGACCGTCAAGAAGATGAACTGGCTGTCCATCGTGGACGCTCCGGCCCGGGTCGCGAAGATCTCCGGCGGCAGCGCCGAGGCGCAGATCGCCGACAACATCCCGTACGCGAACATCGACCAGCTCCAGAAGGGCGGTCTGACGGTCGAGGGCGGCAAGGGCATGAACCACATGTTCTTGATGTTCAACACCGCGCAGAAGCCGTTCGACGACATCCGTGTACGCCAGGCGCTGTTCTACGCGATCGACACGAAGAAGATGATCGACGTCGCGTTGAAGGGCCACGGCGCGGCCTCGTCGAGCTTCCTGAACGAGCAGAACCCGTCGTACGCGAAGGCGAAGACGGTCTACGCCTACGACCCGGACAAGGCGAAGGCGCTGCTGAAGGCGGCCGGCGTCACGAACCTGACGGTGACCTTGATGGCGGTCAACGTCAGCTGGATCGCCGACTGCCTGCCGACGATCGCCAACTCCTGGGAGGCGATCGGCGTGAAGACCACGCTGGAGCCGCAGGACACGGCCGCGCTGTTCACCAAGATGGACCAGTCGCAGAGCTACCAGGTGGTGGCGGCCGCGTCGAACCCGAACCAGTTCGGTCTCGACGCCGACCTGATCCTTCGGTACAACTACACGTCCGGTGGGACGTGGATGAAGTACACCAAGTGGGACCAGAGCCCGGTCGCCAAGGACCTGTTCGCCAAGATGGACGCCGCGACGCAGGAGCCCAGCCCCACCAAGAAGCTCGACCTCGTGCACGCGTACCTCGACGTCATCGCCGAGCAGGCGGTGCTCTACCCGGTCGTGCACACCGAGCTGATGACGGCTTGGGACTCGAAGAAGCTGAGCGGCGTTCGCCCGCAGGCGTACCCGGGGATCAACCTGCTCCAGGCCACCCGCCAGGGCTGAGACGCGGACCTGGGGAGGTTCGCCGGTCACCGGTCGCGCGCTGAGTGCAGTTCTTGCGTCTCGCGCAAGCCCTTCACGGCACGCGGCCGGTGACCGCCACACGAAAGGAGGCCCGCGGTGGCGGTCATCGCCCGGATGTTGGTACGCCGCATCCTGATCCTCATCCCGCTGTTGCTCGGCGTCATCGCATTCGTGTTCATCGTCATGCGGTTCTCCAACAACAAGCCGGAGTACGCCTACTTCCAGGGCGCCAACCCGACGCAGGACCAGATCCACCAGTTCCAGGTGGAGAACGGCCTGCTCGACCCGATGCCGGTGCGGTATCTGCGGTTCGTCGGCGACCTGCTGCACGGTGACATGGGAACGAGCGTGCTGACCAAGGCGCCGGTCCTGGACTCGGTGATGACGGCGTTGCCGCTCACCCTGCAACTGACCTTCCTCGGCCTGGCCATCGCCGTCGTCCTCGCGACGGTCTTCGGCGTGGTCGCGGCGATCTTCCGCGACCGCTGGCCGGACCAGCTGATCCGGCTCGTCTCCCTCGTCGGGGTGGCCGCGCCCGGCTTCTGGCTCGCCCTGCTGATGATCCAGTGGCTGGCCGTCGACCGCGGCTGGTTCCCGACCAGCGGCTACATCAACCCGGCCGACTCGATCGGCGGCTGGCTGCAATCCCTGACGCTGCCCGCATTGTCGCTGTCGTTGCCGGTCGCCGCCCAGCTCACCCGGATCATCCGCACCTCGATGGTGGAAGAGCTGGACAAGGACTATGTGCGTACGGCGATCGGCAGCGGGCTGCCGCCGATCGTGGTCATCGGGCGCAACGTGCTGCGTAACGCGCTGATCAATCCGCTGACCGTGCTCGGTCTGCGCATCGGCTACCTGCTCGGCGGCGCGGTCGTCATCGAGACGATCTACTCGCTGCCCGGCATGGGCCAACTGATGATCAACGGCGTACGCGACGGCGACCCGGCGGTGGTGCAGGGCGTCGTGCTCACCATCGCGGTCGGCTTCGTGGTCGTGAACCTCGTCGTCGACGTCCTCTACCTGCTCGTGAACCCCCGACTGAGGAGCGCCGGCTGATGCGTAGTGGTCTGGCTAGACGCCTCTCCCGGCCGGGTATCCAGTTCCGCCGGCTCGGTCTCCCCTCCTGGATCTCCGTAGCGATCGTCGTCCTCATCGCGCTGGCCGCGATCCTGGCCCCGGTGCTCGCCCCGCACTCGCCGTACGTGCAAGAGGCGGACGGCGGCGGACCCACCGCGGACCATTGGATGGGTCTCGACAGCGCCAACCGGGACATCTTCACCCGGCTGCTCTACGGCGCCCGCTGGTCGCTCATCATCGGCCTCGGCGCGACGGCGATCGCTCTGGTCCTCGGCGCGCTGATCGGCGCCATCGCGGCGACCTCGCGACGGGCGCTCGACGAGGGCATCATGCGGACGCTCGACGTCGTCATGGCCTTCCCGGGCATCGCGCTCGCGGCGGTCCTGGTCGCCGTCTTCGGCGGCAGCATCCCCGTGCTCGTCATGGCGATCGCGTTCCTCTACATGCCGTCGGTCGCCCGGGTCGTCCGCGCCAACGTGCTCGCCCAATACGGCGAGGACTACGTCGCGGCCGAACGGGTCATCGGGGCGCGTACGCCGCACATCCTGCTCAAGCACGTGGCGATCAACTGCGCCGCCCCGATCCTCGTCTTCTGCACCGTCATGGTGGCCGACGCGATCGTGTTCGAGGCGTCGCTGTCATTCATCGGCGCCGGCGTACGCCCGCCGGACCCGTCGTGGGGTTCGGTCATCGCCGACGGCCGCAACATGGTGCTGCTCGGCGGCTGGTGGGCGACGGTGTTCCCGGGTCTGCTGATCCTGATCACCGTGCTGGCGCTCAACATCCTCGCCGAGGGCGTCTCCGACGCCTGGGCCGCGCCGGCCGCCCGTCCCTCGATCCCCACCCAAGGTCGGTCCGATGTGGACCGGCTGGAGGCGGCGACGCCGGGCAGCGGCCAGGTCGTCGAACTGCCCGGCCTGGCCGAGGCGGCCCAACGACTGGCCGCCCGCGCCCGGCCGCTGCCGACCGGCGAACCCGTCCTCGAGGTACGCGATCTCCGGATCGGCTTCGAGGGACGGCACAACGGGGTCGACATCGTCGACGGGATCTCCTTCGACGTACGCCCGGGTGAGGTGCTCGGCCTGGTCGGCGAGTCCGGCTGTGGCAAGTCTCTGACGGCGCTGACCGTCATGGGGCTGCAACCCCGGGGCGCCCGGATCAGCGGGACGGTGTCCTTCGGCGGGCGCGACCTGCTCACGATGCCGAAGTCGGCCCGCCGCAAGCTGATGGGCCACGACATCGCGATGATCTACCAGGACGCGCTCTCGTCGCTCAACCCGGCGATGACGATCAAGTCCCAACTCAAGCAGGTCGTCCGGCGCGGCGGCCGGCGTACGCCCGCCGAACTGCTGGAGCTGGTGGGGCTGGACCCCGCGCGTACCCTCTCGTCCTATCCGCACGAGTTGTCGGGCGGCCAGCGGCAGCGGGTGCTGATCGCGATGGCGCTGTCCCGCGACCCGAAGCTGATCATCGCGGACGAGCCCACCACGGCGCTGGACGTGACCGTGCAGGCTCAGGTGATCCAGTTGCTCCTGCGTCTACGCGCGGAGCTGGGCTTCGCCCTGATCCTGGTGTCGCACGACCTGGCGTTGGTCGCGGACGTGACCGACCGGGTGGTCGTGATGTACGGCGGGCAGATCGTGGAGACCGGGGTGACCGCGCGGCTGGTCGGCGCACCCGCTCACCACTACGCCCGGGGCCTGCTCGGATCGGTGCTCTCGCTGGAGGCCGGTGCGGAGCGGCTGACCCAGATCCGCGGTGTCGTCCCGTCGCCCGCCGACTTCCCGAGCGGCTGCCGGTTCGCCGACCGCTGCCCGATGGCGACCGAGATCTGCCGGGCCGAGCGACCCGCCCTCACCGGGGAAGCCAGCCACGAGGTCGCCTGTCACCATCCAGCGGACGCCTCGGTCGGCGCCGCGGCCCTGTCGGGGGAGGCGCTGTGAGCACACCGTTGGTAGCCCTCAAGGACGTGCACGTCGTGCACAAGGCCCGCTCGGGCGGCCTGTTCACCCGCGATCGCGTGTACGCGCTGACCGCGGCGGACCTGACCATCTCGGCCGGGGAGACGGTCGGCGTCGTCGGCGAGTCCGGCTGCGGCAAGTCCACGTTGGCCCGCGTACTCGTGGGTCTGCAGAAGCCGACGCAGGGCACCGTGGCCTTCGGCGGCGACGACCTGTGGAAGCTGCCGACCGGTCGCCGCCGCGTCGCCGTCGGGCGACAGACGGGGTTGGTCTTCCAGGACCCGTCGACCGCGTTGAACCGGCGGCTGCCCATCCGGCAGGTGCTCCGCGACCCGCTGGACGTCCACGGCGTCGGCACCGTACGCGAGCGCGAGAAGCGGGTCAGCGAACTGCTCGATCTCGTCGGCCTCCCGGCGAGCGTGGCGAACGTGCTGCCGAGCCAGGTCTCCGGCGGCCAGCGGCAGCGGGTGGCGATCGCCCGGGCGCTGGCGCTGGGACCGAAGCTGCTCATCGCCGACGAGCCGACCAGCGCGCTGGACGTCTCGGTCCGGGCCCAGATCCTCAACCTCCTGCTGGATCTGAAGAAGCAGCTCAACCTGGCCATGGTCTTCGTCTCGCACGACATCTCGACCGTACGCCGGATGAGCGACCGCGTCGTGACGATGTATCTCGGCCGCATCGTCGAGGAGGCGCCGGCTCTGGCGGTCCCCGGCGGCGCGCGGCACCCGTATACCCGGGCGCTCTTCTCGGCCACGCCCGGGCTGCTCTCCCCCATCGACCCGATCCCCCTGGTCGGGCCAGTTCCCTCGGCGACCCGGCCGCCCAGCGGGTGCCCGTTCCGGACCCGGTGCTGGAAGGCCACCGACGTCTGCGCGGCCGAGATGCCCTCTGTATCCACTTCGGACGAAGATGGGCACATCTTCCGCTGCCATCACCCGGTTCTCAACGGCGCGACCGACCTCGAATTGATCAGCCAAGCACAGGAGCGTTCATGACCACCGCCGCCACGGCACTCTCCGGCGTCATCCCCCCGGTCTGCACCCCTCTCACGCCCGATTACGAGGTCGACAAGGGGTCGTTGATCCGGCTCGTCGACCACTTGATGGACGGCGGCGTGGACGGGTTGTTCATCCTCGGCTCGTCGTCGGAGGTGGCCTTCCTGCCGGACGGGCACCGCAAGGTCGTCCTGGACACCGTGATCAACCACGTCGGCGGACAGGTTCCGATCCTCGCCGGGGTCATCGACATGACGGCGCTGCGGGTGCTCGACCACGTCCGCACGGCGGTCGAGGCGGGCGCGGACGCGCTGGTCGCCACCGCTCCGTTCTACACGCGTACGCACCCGGCCGAGATCGCCTGGCACTTCAAGGCGATCTCCGCGCAGGCCGGTGTCCCGGTGTACGCCTACGACCTGCCCGTCTCCGTGCACAGCAAGCTGACCGCCGACCTGCTGCTGGAGCTGGCCGCCGAGGGCGTGCTCGCCGGGCTCAAGGACTCCAGCGGCGACGAGGGCGGCTTCCGTCAGGTGCTGCTCGGCCGCCGGGACCGGGACCTGCCCGGGTTCGCCGTGTTCACCGGTTCGGAGCTGACCGTCGACTCGGCGCTCTGGATGGGCGCCGACGGCGTGGTGCCCGGCCTCGGCAACGTCGACCCGCACGGCTACGTACGCCTCTACCAGCACGCCCGCGCCGGGGACTGGGTGGCGGCGCGGACCGAGCAGGAGCGGTTGTTCCGCCTGTTCGGGCTGGTCGCCGTCGGCGGTCCGCACATGGGTCGCAGCTCGTCGGCGCTCGGGGCGTTCAAGGCCGCCCTGCACCTCCGTGGGGTCATCGACCACCCGACGACCGCTTTGCCCCAGATTCCGCTCGACGCGGACGAGGTGGCCCGGGTGGGCAAGTTCCTCGCCGACGCCGCCCTCCTCTGACCGTTTCCGCGCTTCCCGGCGCGCTGGATCAGGGATCCGGGTCGAATCTTGGGCCAAGATTCGACCGAGAACCCTGATCCAGCGCGAAAGCAGCGCGCAAGCAGCGAAAGCAGCGCGCAAGCAGCGGACGCAGCGCGCAAACACCGGGGGCGGTGAGAAAGGCCACCACCGTGGGAGCGTCACTCACAGCGATTGGCTCGCTACGGTGGGCTAATGGAGATCGAAGCCCTCCGGCAGGCGACGCTGACGATGAAGGACCCCCTCGCCGACGGTTACCGCTCGCTGACCGAGATCCGCAGCGCGTACCGCCGGTCGCTGACCGAACGAGACGCCATCGCCGCCCACCTCGTCCGCGAGGAAGGCTGGACGCTTAGCGAGGTCGCCCACGTGATCTGCGGCGTACGCCATCACACGGACTGGGCGGAGACCATCGTGACCTGGACCGAGCCGTCCGACGCGGTGCCGGACGCGGAGCGCCTGCTCTACCCGGCCCAGCAGGCGGTCGAAGAGCTCCGCGAACTGCACTCCCTGGCCGCCGCCAAGATCCAGAACTCTCAGGAGAAGCCGCGCGCCCACGAAGGCGATGCGCTGGAGCGGCTCATGGCGGAGGAGGGCCGGCTGCAGCAGGTACGCACCTTCCACGACACCGCCGAGGCGGCGCGGGACGTCGTCGGGGCGAACCTGGTCGCTCACCACGGCTGGCGGCCGCGTCAGGTCGCCGCGCTCGCGGGGGCCGAGGTCCCGGACATCACCGCCGCGTACGAGGTGGCCCGGCTGTCGCCGCCGTCCGAGGCGGACACCGAGTATCTGCTCGAACTGGCCGGGCTCACCGACCATCTGCGGGCGGCCACCGCAGAACAGGCCGCCCGCGTGGAACTGGCCAAGTCGCGAGTGAGCACCGCGGCCTGAACCCGCGGCACGGCTGGGCAAGCACACGGCTGGGCAAGCACTACTGCGGCTTGCCCAGCTGGTGCCAGTCGGTCTCGTCCATGTCTACGTGATAGTGCTGCGCGGCCTTCTTGATGTTGGCGAACGCCAGGTCCCGGTCGTCGTCGCTGACGTCCTCGACTTGATCGAACCGCGCCAGCGCGTTGCGTACGTGGTCGGCGTCGGTCAACGGCTCCTTCCGCTTGTCGGGGAAGGCGTAGACCGACTCGGGCAGGTCGGAGCGCTTGGTCAGGTCGCCGTGCTTGGTATGCGGTTTCCAGGTGGTCTTCATGTCGAGCGGCGTACCCCGGGAGGCCCGCATTATGCGTCGGTAGGCTCGGCGGCATGATCACCAACTGGGCCGGCAACGTCACCTACGCCGCGCGCGCCGTGCATCGGCCGAGCACACTCGACGAACTGCGGGCACTGGTCACGCGGGCGGATCGCGTACGGCCGCTGGGCACCGGCCACTCGTTCAACCGCCTCGCCGACACGTCCGGCGAGCTGATCAGCCCGGCCGCGCTGCCCGCGCTCATGGAGATCGACTCCGCCGGGCGCCGGATCCGCGTCTCGGGCGGCGTCCGCTACGGCGAACTCTCCCGACACCTTTGGACCAACGGGTACGCCTTAGGCAATCTGGCGTCGTTGCCCCACATCTCGGTCGCCGGCGCCGTCTCGACCGGTACGCACGGCTCCGGGGCCGGCAATCGCAGTCTGTCGGCCGAGGTGACCGCGGTCGAGATCGTCACCGCGGACGGGTCGATCGTCGAGGTGTCCGAAGGGGACGACCGCTTTCCCGGTTCGGTCGTGGCCCTCGGTGCGCTGGGCGTGGTCTCGGCGCTCACCTTGCGGATCTCCCCGGCGTACGAGGTGAGCCAGACGGTCTTCGAGAACCTGCCCGGTCCTGTCGCCCGGGCGCACTTCGCCGAGATCATGCGTTCGGCGTACAGCGTCAGCCTGTTCACCTCCTGGACCGGTGAGGACGTCGACCAGGTCTGGGTGAAGTCCGTCAACGGTGCGCCCACCGAGCTGTTCGGTGCGGTGCCGGCCGACGGGCCCCGGCATCCGATCCCGGGCGGCCCCGCCGAATGGTGTACGCCGCAGCTCGGCGTACCGGGTCCGTGGCACGAGCGGCTGCCGCACTTCCGGCTCGAATTCACCCCGAGCCACGGCGACGAACTCCAGTCGGAGTACTTCGTCCCAGCCGACCACGCCGTCGAGGCGCTGGACGCGGTCGCCGCGATCCGCGAGCACATCGCGCCGGTGCTGATGATCGCGGAGATCCGCGCCATCGCCGCCGACGAGCTGTGGCTGAGCCCCAGCTCCGGCCGGGACACCGTGGCTTTCCACTTCACCTGGAAACCGGACGCCGCCGCGCTTCAGCCGGTCCTGGCCCGGTTGGAGGACTGCCTCGCCCCGTACGCCGCCCGCCCCCACTGGGGCAAGGTGCACAGCACGCCGCCGGAGCGGTTGGCCGAGCTGTATCCGCGGCTCGGCGACTTCGCCGCGCTGACCCGGGATCTGGACCCGCGGGGCAAGTTCCGCAACGACCTCCTCGACTCCCTGCTCCCCTAGCCGCCCTTCCGTCAGCAGCGGATCAGGGTTCTGGGTCGAATCTTGTCCCAAGATTCGACCCAGAACCCTGATCCAGCGGGAAAGTCCAGCGGGAAGATCCAGCGGGAAGATCCAGCGGAAAGGTCCAGCGGGAAGGCCCAGCGGGAAGGCCCAGCGGGAGACCGCTAGCGGGGAACCCGCGCCAGCAGCCGCACCGCCGTCACCGTGTCACCCGACTGAGCCGCGTGCTCGGCGTCGGCGATGAGCTTCTGCCATCCCGGCCGGGCCCGCCCCGCGATCACCGCGTTCTGCGCGACCGCCCGCAACGCGTCCAGCGAGTCGCCCGGCGTCGCCGTACGCAGTCCCCAGCCGTACGGGAACAGCGGTTCGTACGTCGCGTCGCCGACGTTGATCGGCACCTGGTCGGCCGAGGCCGGCCAGCTCACCGGGAGCCGTCCGGTGAACGGCTTGCGGCCGAACAGGACGTCCGCGACGCCGCCGCCTTCGCTGCCCGGCAGCCATCCGGCGACCAGCGCGTCCATCTCGCCGAGCTGGTCCGTCACGAGCTGCGTACGCCCGGAGACGATCACGACGACGCAGGTGGCGATGGCGGCGCACACCTTGTCGATCGCGGCCTTGTCGGCGGGCTGCAACGACAGCGACTTCTCCTCCTGCTGCGGAACGGTGCACCAGCCGCATTCGGGGCCGCCGACGTCGCCGTAGCCCTCCGCGTACGGGGTCTCGCCGACGACCACGATGCCGACGTCGGCGCCGTCGATCGGGGCCGAGGCGTCCGCGCTGTAGGTCACGTCCGACGCCACCGAGCGGATGCCGTCGAGGATGGTGGTGCCCGGCGTGTTGGCCCCGGAGTTGCCCTGCCAGCTGATGGTCCAGCCGCCGGCCTGGTTGCCGATGTCGTCGGCGTTGCGCCCGGCGACGTAGACCTTGGCCGACTTCCGGATCGGCAGCGCCCTGCCGGAGTTCTTCAGCAGCACCTGCGACTCGGCGACCGCCTGACGGGCCAGCGCCCGGTGTGCGGCGCTGCCGACCCGCGCCACGTTGTCGAGGCTCGCGTACGGGTGCTCGAACAGGCCCAGCTCGAACTTCTTGCGCAGGATGCGGGAGACCGCGTCGTCGATCCGGGCCACGCTGACGTTCCCGGCGGTGACCTCGGCCAGCAGCAGCTGCTCGAACTGCGGGGCCGAGTTGGGCTCCATGAACATGTCGATGCCGGCGTTGACCCCCGTACGCACCTTGTACGCCGTGAGCCCGCCGTTGGCCGGGTCGGCCGGGTCGGGGATCTGGTGGATGCCCTCCCAGTCGGAGATCACGAACCCGTCGAAGCCGAGCTCGCCCTTGAGGTACCCGGTGAGCAGCTCCTGGTGGGCGTGCATCTTCAGCGGATTGCCGACGCCGTCCTCAGTCCAGTCCACACTGGAGAAGGACGGCATGACCGTGCCGACGTCGTACTTGCCGACGGCGACCACGTAGGGCGCGAGGTCGATCTTGGCGAAGTCGGACCGGCTGGTGACGGTGACACCCTGGTCGATGGTGTACCGCTGCTCCCACCACGGCTTGCCCTGGTTCGCGGCGGCCACGGCGGCGTCGTACTCGGTGTCGCCGTCACCGGCGAAGTGCTTGGCGGTGGACAGTACGCGATCGTCGCCGGCGAGCTGGGAGACGCTGTGCCCCTGCTGGCCGTCGATCATCGTGCCCATCCGCACGACCAGTGCCGGGTCCTCGCCGAAGGCCTCGTAGGACCGGCCCCAGCGCTCGTCCCGGCTGACGCAGATGCACGGGGAGAAGCTCCACGGGATGCCGGTCGCCCGGACCTCCTCGGCGTTGGCGTGCCCGATCTTCTCGACCAGCGCGGGATCGCGGGTCGCGCCGAGGCCGATGTTGTGCGGGAAGACGGTGGCGCCGTAGACGTTGCCATGGCCGTGCACGGCGTCGATGCCGTAGATCATCGGGATGCCGAGCCGGGTGCTCAGCGCCTGGGTCTGGAACTCGTTGACCATCGCGACCCAGGCCTCGGGCGTGTTGCTGGCCGGGGTCGAGCCACCGCCGGACAGGACCGAACCGAGCCGCCACTGCGCGACCAGCGTCGGATCGCTCGCGACGGCGGCCCGCTCGGCCTGCGTCATCTGGCCGATCTTCTCCTCCAGCGTCATGCGGGCCAGCAAGTCCTTGACGCGCTGGCTCACCGGCTGCCGGGAGTCGCGATAGGAGGGTGCGGCGGCCGCCGGGGTGGCGGGCGCCAGTCCGAGAATCAGGACGCCGGTGGCCGCCGTGGCCAGCCCGCGTCGAAGCCGAACGTTCATTGGGGGGAATCCTTCCGGTGGGACGGCAGGAACCGAACGATCGACTGAAGGCTATTGCCCACTTCGTAAGACAGTCAATATAAGCAATAAAGAAAGCAGGTCAGCGTAGTTCGGCGTCGACTTCGGCGCCGAAGAGAATGGCGAGATTGCTGAGCCAGAGCCAGATCAGGAAGATCACGACACCGCCGAGCGCGCCGTACGTCTGGCCGTAGGAGCCGAAGGTGGCGGCGTACAGCCCGAACAGGACGGACGCCAGGATCCAGAGCACCACCGCGATCAGCCCACCCGGGCTGACCCACCGGAACTCGCTGGTCCGGGCGGCCGGGGAGGCCCAGTAGAGGATGGCGAACATCAGCGCCACCAGGATCACCAGCACCGGCCACTTCACGATGTTCCAGGTGGTCACGGCGGCGGAGGTCAGCCCGAGCGCCTCGCCCACGCGGGCGGCGATCCGGCCACTGAGCACCACGATCAGGATGCTGACGATGAGCAGCAGTCCGATCACGACGGTGACGGCCACGCGGATCGGGAGCGTCTTCCAGATCGGCCGCCCCTCGCGTACGCCGTGGATGGCGTTGGACGCCTGCATGAACGCGCCGACGTACCCCGACGCCGACCAGATCGCGACCAGGATGCCCAGGACGGCGGCGAGCCCGGCCTTGCCCTGCGCCTGGCGTACCGTGTCGGCCGCGGTGGTGACGATGTCCCGCGCGCCCATCGGCACCAGCGGCAACGTCTCGCGGAAGACCTGTTGGAAGGCGTCGTCGCTGAGCAGCCCGATCCCGGCGACCAGCGCGAGCAGCCCCGGGAACAGCGACAGCACGCTGTAGTAGGTCAGCGCCGCCGCCCAGGACGTCAGGTTGTCGTCGGAGAATCGCCCCGCCGCTCGCTTCAGCGCCGCCCACACATTGGTCACGCTGCGTGATTACCCGGGCCGGAACACGGGAAACGCACGGGTCAGCGGGCTGCCAGGCGAGCCGCGCGCGACTCCAGATAGCGGCGCTCCGGCAGGCTCGTCGTGCGTTTCGCCGCCAACTGGTACGCCGAGAGCGCGCCGTCGTCGTCGCCGGCCATTTCGAGCAGGTGCGCCCGGACGGCGGCCAGCCGGTGGTGGCCGGTCAGCCGCTCGTCCTCGGCGAGGCGGTCGAGGAGGGCGAGCCCCGCTCCGGGACCGTGCACCATGGCCGCCGCGACCGCCTGGTTGAGCAGGACGACCGGATTCGGGGCGAGCACGTCGAGCAACTGATACAGCGACAAGATCTGCTTCCAGTCGGTGTCCTCGGCCCGGGGCGCCTCGTCGTGGACCGCCGCGATCGCCGCCTGCACCTGATACGGGCCGATCCGGGCGGCGGCGAGCGTACGCGTGACGAGGTCGACGCCCTCGGCGATGCGCTCGGCGTCCCACTTGCCCCGGTCCTGTTCGGCCAGCGGGATCAGATCCCCGTCCGGCCCCGTACGCGCACCGCGCCGAGCCTCGGTGAGCAGCATCAACGCCAGCAGCCCGGCGACTTCGCCGTCGTCGGGACGGATCTGGTGCACGGCCCGGGTGAGCCGGATCGCCTCCCCGGTCAGCTCGGCCCGCAGGAGGTCCGGGCCGGAGGTCGCGGCGTACCCCTCGTTGAACATCAGGTAGAGCACGTGCAGGACGACCCGCATGCGCTCGGGCACCTCGGCTGACTGCACTCCTGGCGGCTCGCCCGAGTGCTCCCCGGCGGGCGGAGCCTGGAAGGTGCTGCCGGCCGCCTTGATCTTCTGTTTGGCCCGGCTGATGCGCTGCGCCATGGTCGCCTCGGGCACCAGGAAGGCCCCGGCGATCTCGGCCGTGGTCAAGCCGCCGACCGCCCGGAGGGTGAGGGCCAGCTGGGACGGCGGGGAGAGCGCCGGATGGCAGCACAACAGCAGCAGCGTGAGGGTGTCGTCGCGGTGCTCGGTCACCTCGTCGGCGGCCGCCGCGACCAGCTCGTCCGGCGGCGACTGGGCGTACACGGCCTCCTCGCGGCGCCGCCTGGCCGACTCACTGCGAATCTGGTCCGTCATTCGGCGTGCCGCGACCG
Organism: Hamadaea sp. NPDC051192; assembly: GCF_040682475.1. Lineage (NCBI taxonomy): Bacteria > Bacillati > Actinomycetota > Actinomycetes > Micromonosporales > Micromonosporaceae > Hamadaea > Hamadaea sp. NPDC051192. Next base: position 4,058 of record NZ_JBFBAZ010000149.1, on the reverse strand, counting down.
TCACCAGCCACGCCTTCGGATTCTCCGGTACGCCCTGCTCCGGCCATTGCAGCGCGGCCGCCAGCAACGCCTCCTGGACGGCGTCCTCGGCCTCGGCGAAGTCGCCGTAGCGGCGGGCGACCACGCCGAGGACCTGCGGCGTCAACCGGCGCAGCAGGTCCTCGGCGACGGCGGGAACCGTCACATCTCCAGCCCGCCGGGCTCCATGAGCGGCCGGACCTCGACGGCGTTGAATTTGGCGTCGGGGATCTTGGCGGCCAGCTCGACTGCCCGCTCCGTCGACTCGCAGTCGACCATGTAGTAGCCGGCCAGGAACTCCTTCGCCTCGACGTACGGCCCGTCGGTGACGGCCGGCACGCCGTCGCGTACGCGGACGGTCTTGGTCGCCGACGGATCGGCGAGCGCGGCGAACCCGACCATCTCCCCGGTCTCGTTCAGCTCCTTGATCAGGGCGTCGTGCCCGGCGAAGACGGCTTCCCGGTCGGCCTCCGACAGCGTCTCGAACACGGTCGGGTTCATGGTGATGATCAGCAGATACTTCACGGTCTCTCCTCGTTCGCGCGTACGCCGTCGTTCGGCGGTCTCACGAGGGGGTCGGAGCCGGGACCGCTTCCTCGACACCATACCGCCGGGTTTTTTGACTGTTAATCGCTCACGCCACACGAGAAGTTCTCGTTAAGCCTTGACAGGGAACTTCGACATGTCTGAGTATTTCTCATCACTAATGCAAGCTCCGGCCTTACCCCCAGGAGGACTTGTGGCCCAGCTGTCCCTTCTCCGCCGAGCGGCCACCGCCGTCGGCACTCTCGCCGTCGGGCTCGGCACCGTACTGGTGGCCCCCGGCGTCGCGCACGCGAGCACCGACTATCCAGCGGCGGCTTGGGTTCCGGCGAGCACGAGCAACTACACCGCGTCGAGCCGTGAGTCCAGTTATCCGATCAACTACATCGTCATCCACACCGCGCAGGGGTCCTACTCCGGCACGATCAACTGGTTCCAGAACGCGGCGGCCGGCGTCAGCGCGCACTACGTCGTGTCCAAGGGTGGCGCGGTGACCCAGACGGTCCGGGACAAGGACATCGCCTGGCACGCCGGCAACTGGACCTACAACACCCAGTCGATCGGCATCGAGCACGAGGGCTTCATCGACGACCCGAACTGGACCAGCGCCGCGATGTACCAGGCGTCGGCGAACCTGGTGCGCTACCTCTGCGACAAGTACGGCATCCCGAAGGACCGGGCGCACATCATCGGTCACAACGAGGTGCCGGGCGCGACGCACACGGACCCCGGGTCCTACTGGAACTGGTCCACGTTCATGTCCTACGTGAACGGGTCGACGCCGCCGTCCTGGCAGCAGGTCGTGGACAACACCACGTCGGGCCGGTTCACCGCCTCGGCGAACTGGGGCACCTCGACCTACTCCGCGCAGCGGTACGGCGCGGACTACCGGTTCGCCAACCCGGAGGCGATCTCCGACGCCGCCTGGTACAAGTTCAACATCCCGGCGACCGCCACGTACAAAGTGGAGACCTACTATCCAGCTCTATCCGGATACAACAACTCCACACCGTTCGTCATGGTGACCGCGTCGGGTAATCAAAGCGTCAACATAAGCCAGCAGGCCAACGGCGGAACCTGGGTCAACCTGGGGACGTACACGTTCAACGCGGGCGATTACAACGCGGTGGCCGTCAGCCGGTGGACCTCGGGCACCGGATACGTGATCGCCGACGCGGTTCGGCTCACGAGGGTCTGATCACGGCGATCAGTCAGTGATTCCTTTGTGACGAAGCCCTCCGGTGGGAGGAGGAGTACGGCGCCGGACCTTGGTGAAAGGTCCGGCGCCGTCGCGTTACAAGCGCCGATGTCCGAATCAATACCCCTATTCTCGACGGATGGTCTGAGCTACGCTTTCCGGACATGTTGGGCGGCACACCGGTTGAGGGGGTTCGGTGGTAGCGCTGACTATGCCCAGGAATCGGCGTCCGGCGCGGCCCCGGCTCTACGGCTGGTTCGTCGTGGTGGTCGTCGGGGCGGCGATGGCTCTGCTCACGACACACGTGGGTCAAGCGGTCTCGGCGTACGCGACGACGCCGGCCTGCTGGCTGATGACCGGGCTCTGCGTGCTCGCGGCCGCCTCGGCGTTCGTCGCGGGCGACCGGCTCTACACCGCGGTCGTGTGTCCCAGCCTCTGTTTCAGCTTCGCGATCCTGCTGTGCTGGGGACTCGGACCGGCGATCGTCGCGCAGTCGATCGCCGTCTTCGTGGTGGCGACCAAGCTCAAACACACGATGGGCCAGGCGGCCCTGGTCGCCGGGGAGTACGCCGTCGCATTAGGAGCGGCGTACCTGGTGATCGTGATCGGCGATCCCGACCCGTTCCACAAGACCGCGACGGCGGAACGCCTCGGGGACGCGGTGACCATCGCGGGATCGGCGCTGGCCTGGCTCTTGGCGTACAACTTGATGGTCTGGATCGCGGCCCGCCTGCGGCTGGGACCGGCCCGCGCCCGCCGGGTGACCGAGAACCTGCCTTATCAGACCCTGTTCAAGGCGTCGCTGTTGTTGCTGAGCCCGGTGCTGGCCGTGGCGGCGCACATCAACGAGGCGTTCGTCCTGCTGATCTTCGTCCCCCTGTACGCCGTCCAGCGCATGGCGCGGCTGTCGGCCGAGCGCGCCCGGGTGGCGCGGGTCGACCCGCTCACCGGCCTGGCCAACCGGCGGGCGTTGCAGCACCGCTTCACCGACATGGTGGCCACCCGCGAGGGCCCGCACATCGCGCTGCTGATGCTGGACCTCGACCGGTTCAAGCACGTCAACGACGCGCTGGGGCACGAGGTCGGGGACCGGCTGCTGGTGTCGGTCGCGCAGCGGCTCCAGCGTGAGGAGCCGGTCGACGGGGTGATCGGGCGGCTCGGCGGCGACGAGTTCGCGATACTGGCCACGAACCTGCACGACGTCACCCAGGCCGAGCTGATCGCGGGGCGGCTGCTGGCCGCGCTCGCCGAGCCGCTGCGGCTGGACGGGCTGCCGATCGACATCACGGGGTCGGTCGGGATCGCGGTCTACCCGCAGCACGGCGAGGACTTCGCGACCCTGATGCGGCACGCCGACCTCGCGATGTACGAGGCGAAGCGGCGCGGCGACACCGCCGCCGTCTACGACCCGGCGTCCGGGCACACCAGCCCGCAGCAGCTCGGTCTGCTCACCGACTTCCGGCAGGCCCTGGAGACCAAGCGCGAGCAGGTGACCCTGCACTACCAGCCGCAGGTGTCGTTGACGACCGGTGAGCCGATCGGCGTCGAGGCGCTGCTGCGCTGGCGGCACCCGGGGCGGGGGTCGGTGCCCACCGCCGAACTCCTGCAGGTCGCCGAGCACACCGCGGTCATGCAGTTGCTGACCACGCGGGTGATAGACGAGGTCGTGCAGCAGGTCGCCCAGTGGCGGGCCGACGGGCTGAACCTGCGGGCGTCGCTCAACGTCAGCGCCCGGGATCTGCACGGCGGCGAGATCGTCGACCAGCTCGCGCGCCGGCTCGCGCTGCATGGCGTACCACCGGAGCTGATCCAGGTGGAGATCACCGAGAGCGCCCTCATGTCGGACGCCTCGCGCGCGCACGCCACAGTGGAACGGCTGGCCGCGCTGGGCGTCGGGGTGGCCCTCGACGACTTCGGCACCGGCTACTCCTCGTTGCAGCACCTGCGGAAGCTGCCGCTGACCGAGATCAAGATCGACCAGTCGTTCGTCGGCGGCATGGCCCGCAACAGCGACGACGCGGCGATCGTGCGCTCCACTGTGGAACTCGCCCGGGCCCTCGGCCTGCGCGCGGTGGCCGAGGGCGTGGAGAACGAGTACACCCGGCAGATGCTGGCCGGCACCGGGTGCACGCTGGCCCAGGGGTTCCTGATGGCCCGGCCGATGCCCGGCGACATGATCCCCGCCTGGCTCGCCCACCACACCGCCCACCAACCCGCCCACCAAGCCGCACCCACACCCGGGGCCCCCCCCCCCCCCCCCCCCCCCCCCCCCGAGCGGAGTTGTGTGAGGGGGGGTTGC
>NZ_JBFBAZ010000148.1:0-18641 GCF_040682475.1 Hamadaea sp. NPDC051192 | reverse complement strand
GGCGCCCGACGGACCCACCATGTCATGATCGTCGCCGCCGGAGACCGACACGTCAGGTCGTACCCCCGCCGACATGTGAGCTCGTACGCGGACAGAAGCCACCTACTGGTATCTGCAGGCAACCCCGCAACTGCTGGCCCTGGCCGCGCAACGCCTGGACGCCGCATCCCAGCGCGAAGGGCGGCCCGATCGAGGCGGGGTGACCGTGCTATGACCGCGCTCGCACCGCTGCTGCAGGCATTCTTCACCGACCGGCTGATGACCCAGTACGGCGCCAGCCCACACACCATCGCCTCCTACCGCGACACGCTGCGGCTGCTGCTCAGCCACGTGCACCAGCGGACCGGCAAGCTGCCCGCCCACCTGGACCTGGCCGACCTGGACGCCGCCACCGTCGGGGGGTTCTTGCACGAGCTGGAAGCGGTGCGCGGCAACAGCGTGGCCACCCGCAACACCCGCCTCGCGGCGATCCATTCGCTGTTTCGCTACGCCAGCTTGCACGCCCCCGAACACGCCGACCTGATCAGCCGGGTCCTGGGCATCCAGACTAAACGCGCCACCACCACGGTCGTGACCTTCCTCAGCCCCGCCGAGCTCGACGCGCTACTGGCCGCACCCGACCAGACCACCTGGCACGGCCGCCGCGACCACGCCCTGCTCGTCCTGACCGCGCAGACCGGCCTGCGCGTCGCTGAACTGACCGCCCTGACCGCGAGCGATCTACAGCTGGGTGTGGGCGCGCACGTCTATTGCCGCGGCAAAGGCCGCAAAGACCGTTGCACTCCGCTGACCGCCCACACCGTCGGCGTCCTCACCAGTTGGCTGGCCGCACGCCGACCGGCCGGCAACGACCCGCTGTTCGCCACGCGCCGAGGCACCCCGCTGTCCCACGACGCGGTCGCCCGACTCGTCGCCAAACATACCGCCACCGCCGCCCGCACCTGCCCATCGCTGCAGACCAAACACGTCACCCCGCACACCCTGCGACACAGCGCGGCGATGAACCTGCTGCACGCCGGCGTCGACATCACCGTCATCGCGCTCTGGCTCGGTCACGAAAGCCCAACCACGACCCGCATCTACCTCCACGCCGACATGGCCCTCAAAGAACAAGCCGTTGCCCGAACCGCCCCGCCGAACGCCGGCCCCGCCCGCTACCAGGCCGGCGACACTCTTCTTGCTTACCTCGACCAACTCTGAGCCCAGCCCCGCCATCGGTTATGCCGCGCCCAACCCGGAACGTCCACCAAGCCACACAGGATCCGCACCGAGCGCGGCATAACCGCCCTCTCGTCATAAGGCGTGTAATGCCGAACTCGGCATTACACGCCCTTCTTCAGGTAGCCGGTCTCGTCGGCGACGAGGATCCCGTCGCGGTGGCCAAGGTGCTCGACCACGAAGGTGCGCAGGTCGCCGGCAACGGCGTCGGTGTCCCACACCGCGGTACGCAGCAGGCGCTGCATCCGGTCGGGTCCAGGATGGCCGGCTTGCTCGGCCAGCCACCATCCGTTCTTGCGCTCGATCGGCGCGAGCAGCCCCAGCAGCAGCTCCCGCACGGTCCGTCGGGGCTCGGAGCGCGCGAAGCGTGCACCGATGCGGGCCAGCACGTCCTCGAACACCTGCCACCACGCGGCAGGGTTTACGCTATGGCCAGCGGCCACCACGAAGCTATTCAGTTTGTCCACAACAGACGATGATCTCGCGGTGGCCGCGCCTGTGAGCCCGGGGTCACCCACCCCGGCTTACCCAAGCCATGTCGCCCGTTGGGCGGTGGCCAGCAGAAGCAGGCATCCTTGCCCGGTGGACCCGATCATCCTTGACCGTCGTTTCGTACCTTGGCAGTTCGGTGTCGGGCATTCGCAGCTGCTGCTTCGCGCCCCTGTCCGCAGCGGCGACACCGAGCACCTTTCCGTCCTGTTCGTGGGCGTCAGGGCCGTCAAGCTGCGCGGGTCATACCAGCCCTTGGAGTTACGGCCAGCTGACCCGACCAGTCGCGAACGAATCCTCGACTTTGCAGAGGTGCCTGACCGACTTCGGGGTAGGTACTTGTGCCTGACCTTGCCGGTCGAGAATGCCGGGTTTGTGGTCTGCGCCAGGGCCACCGTACTGGCTGTCGATACCCGGAACGATCTCGGCGACAGGTGGTGGCCAAACCACGCCAGAGTGATCCACGTACTGACGAACGGCACCTCGAGCCCGGGACCGGCACGCAAAGGGTAGGTGCCGCTGCCGTACTAGGAGCATCATCGGATGCGAGCTCGGTACCGCGAACGTGTAGTGCCTCAACCTGAGGTCGGCCATCGACGCTGACGCGATCGGTCTGGGGGTGCCGCCAGGGTCAGTCAGTTTCACGCGTCGACGAGAGGAGGTGCACACATCGAGCACAACGTGCTCTGAGCCATACACAGACTACGACGTTAGGCTGCGGATGATGAAGAAGCCCAGTTCGGAGTCTGATGAAGAGCCGAGCACTCGGCGAAACGCGGCTCGATATGCGGCCTGGGGCCACCGATGTAATCCCCGCTCGAGCTTTCCGATGTAGGTGCCGTCGAGAGGTGCATGATTGACCCCGCAACGCGCGAGATCCGCATTGAGTAGATCTGCAAGCTCCTGACGAGACAGCGGCCGGCCCGAGCCGGATGGCGATGTGAGCTTCAAACGGGCGCTGCGGAGCCGGTGGTTCGGGGATCTTGCCGGCTTGCTCCAGAGCACCTCGCCGACTGGAAAGTCTTCGTGACTCGACGAAAGGGTCGTCGGACCGGCGGCTGACTGCATCGACGGCCTCCCTGCGTGCAGCGTTTGCATCGACACGCACGATTGAATACGCATTTTTGGGCCCGCACTACCCTCCACATCGCATCCGTTCGCAACCGACACTGCGAAGTAGCTACGGCGGGCGTAACCTGTGAGCTATGGCTGACCACCGGCATCCGCCGAACCGTCTGCTGGCGTGGGAACGGCTGCAGCGCGGTTGGTCTTACGAGGAAGTCGCCAACCGGATTCGAGCCGAGATGAGTCGCTGCAACGAGTCTGAAAGCGGTTTGTCGGCGAACACAGTGCGCCGCTGGGAAACCGGCGAGCGGTGGCCCGATCCGCGGTACCGTAAGCACCTTGTCGTGATCTTCGGACTACGGGCAGCCGATCTAGGGCTTCTGACCCCAGACGAACTCGAAGGCCGTCCGCAGACGGAGAGCATCGCAGAGCTCAGGAGACTGTTGGAGACCATGATGGCCGAACCTGGCGATGGTATTAGTCGTTCTGGCGTCCTCCGCGCCGCACTCGGTATCGGTGTGCTTCCCATGCTCGGTTCTCTCCTGACACATACCGAGAAGGAGGACGCGGCCTGGCACGGTGACCCAGCGGCCTATGCCGCGATCACCGAATCCCATCGCAAGTTGTACTGGTCATGCTCCGCCCGCCCGCTTTACGAGGCCGCCTACGCTCACACTCAGCTCGGTTTGGAGCAGATTCGAGGATCGTCTGGGGGCGATCGTGTGTCCCTGGCAGTGTCGCTAGCGGAGTCGGCGCTGCTTACCGCACGTCTTGCCTTCTTTGACCTCGGCCGGCCCGCCGTCGCGGAAAGATGCTTCGACGTTGCACTGAGCGCAACTCGCGAGGCCGGCGATCACAGTCTCGCTGTCGCGGTCTTGGGGCACATGGCTTTCGTACCCATCTTTGGGGGTCAGCCGCAACATGCGCGCTCGCGCCTGGATGCCGCTCGGCAGCACACATGGCATGGTGTCCACCCGGCTGTACGGGCCTGGCTTCATTGCATCGCGTCCGAGGCGGACGCGCGTGCCGGAGCCGGAACCTCAAGCCGCCATCACATCGATCTGGCGACGTCCGCAGTCGAATCGGCCGCCGAGAACAGCGTCGACGAACCAGCGTGGTTCGACTTCTTCGATGAGGGGCGACTCCAGTCTTTCGCCGGCTACGCCGCTCTCATCAGCGGCGACCACACGGAAGCCGGCAAGCGCCTACACTCAGCGTTGGACCTACTCGGCCCCCGTGCCAGCAAGCAACGCAGCGTCGTTCTCGCCGACCTGGCTGCAAGCTACAAAGGTGACGACGACCGGCAGGCACAGCAGTTGCACCTCGCGCTCGATTCCATCGAACAAGAGTGGTATGGAGCAGGGTTTACGCGGATACGCGAGGTACGGCCGCAAATCCGCGATGGCGCGCTTGGACGAGAGCTGGACGAGCGTGTCCGCGCCCTGACCATGGTCTAGCGTGCCGCTCCATTGTGCGCCTCGATGAGGGCCGGTAGGTCCGTCAGCGACTCAATGCGGAAGAGACAGGACTCGGAGACCTCCGGCAGATCCAAAATGTGGCCCCACGGCCCGCGCACGATCAGCGCCGTCGCGATACCACTCTCTTGCGCTGGGCGGACGTCATTGTCAAGCCGGTCCCCGACATAGAGAATCTCGGCCGGCCCGCAGCCAGCCTCCTTGATGACCCGCTCGAAGAACGCCTTCGAGGGCTTCTCAACTCCCCAGCTGTCGGACGTGCCGATGAGATCGACCGGGAGCTCAAGGGCGTGGAGGATACCCTCTGCCCGTGCGGTCTGGTTTCCCGCGAGTCCGACGAGTAGCCCTTGCGCTCGCAGTTCGGCAAGACACGGACGAGTGTCGGGATACAGGTTCTCCTCGCTGAAGGACTCCGGTTGACCCGCCTCTGCTCGGAGTTCACGCTCTTTGGCAAGATCGAATCCGGGCCGGAAGACCTGAAATGCTTCGCGGTAGTCCAGGCCGCGGGCGATTACGGCACCGAACACAGCTGAAAACGTGTGCCGGGGCACGCCGAGCCAATCGGCCCAGGTGCCGTACTCACGGGTCTCGTCTACGATCGTCTCGCCCACATCGAAGAACACGGCGCGAATCGGCATGCTGAGGACCTCCAGTCGAAGCTCGCCTCAGCTTACGATGCCGAGCGGGCCACGGCGGCGGCCACTGCCTTGCCACTAAGCCATCGAGTAGATCGGCTGGCGTAGGAGGCCTGAGCTGACGAGCTCGACCGAACATGATCAACATTCGCCTATCGTCATAGTCGACTGCTCGACTGGGGCCACCAGCCCGCCAGCGTAACGGTGGGCTGGTAGGTAATCGGAGCAATCTGACGAACCGGACACGAACACTCGACAGTCCTACGCTTCGAAACGCAGCTTTGATGGGAGCCTTGCTGGGAGGCTTTGTGGGAGAGATACGTCTGGCCTGCTCCGATGCGGAGGAGGGGTGTTCTCGGGCATCGCCAACCGTGGAAAGTCAGGCTAGCTTCTCCTATCACCGGCGGATGCCGGTGATAGCCGGTAGCGAACCGCCTGAGGTAGCTTGCGATGATCAGCCCGCATGTCCGTCGACAGCGCCTGGCGCATGAACTCAACACCTTGCGGCGCGCTCGCGGATACACGACCGCGCGAATGGCCTCCGTCATCGGTGTTTCTCGCCAGCATGTCTCGCGCCTGCTCAACGGCCATGTGGCACCCGATGCGGACGAGATTGCACAGCTGCTGACTCATTTTGAGGTGCCGCCTGATCAGCAGGAGAGCTTGCTGACGATTGCCCGGCAGGCTGCCGTTTCCGGCTGGTGGGAGCCGATGGCCGAGACCATTGGTCGCCGGCAGGCTTTGTACGCCAACCTCGAAGCAGGCGCGCGTCAGATCGCTGAGTATCAGATGACTCTGATCCCGGGCCTGCTGCAGATCCCCCCGTTCACAGAAGCTCGCTGCCGAGTGGATTTTGCGGCTCATCGGAAGCCCTTCGATAGCGCTTCCGCGGTCGAAGCTCGGCTTCTACGCCAACAGGCGGTCCACCGCGACGGCGGGCCCACTTACGAAGTGGTCCTCGACGAACTGGCCATCCGTCGACGCGCCGCCCCGATCGACGTTGTGATTGCGCAACTGGACCACCTCGTTCACCTCGGGCACAGCAGCCAGGCGACAAGGATCCGGGTCCTGCGGTTGAGCGCGGAGATCAAGGACGATGCGTTGCCACTGTCTTCGTTCTCTATCTACCGGTATCCGGATCCTGATGATCCCGTGGTCGTGGCCATCGAGGCCGAGGTCAGCGACCAGGTGATTGCCACGAGTCCGGCGGTGGACTTCTATGTCGAACTTCACCAGCGTCTGGCTCAGGCTGCGATGACGGCCTCGGACAGCCTCGACTTCCTCGCCACCGTGGCAGAGGAAATGCGTACTGGGAGGTAACGGCGATGGACCAACCGCGCACGGCGTTTGCGAACTGGCGTAAGTCGAGTCGCTCCAGCGGGAAGCGGCAACTGTGTCGAGTTCGCCACGCACGGGACGACCGTCGGTGTCCGCGACTCCAAGAATCCAGATGGAGCCGTGCTGGAGTTTCCAGCAGATGTTTGGAGCGCCTTCGTCGGCGGCATCAAGGACGGGGAATTCGATATGCCTCCCAAACCGTAGCCACCTTTAGCGACAGACGATCGATGCGTTCGAGGCGCCGGGGTCCGGCTGGTCTATAGCCGGACCGCCGAGACATCAGGGCTTGCTGCCTGCAGGGCCTGCCCTCGTTCGACTTATGGATCGACGTCTCACGGGAGATGGCTGGCTTCACGACAGGGTGCGCTTTCAAGCTCGCCGGGTACTGACGGCTTCAAAGCGCAACCAGGTCCCACCGCGGTGAACGTGTGTGTCGTCTCAGGGAAATGGCGGCTCGGAGAGTTTGTCGATGCGCCGTTGATGGCGGCCCTGTTCGAACTCGGTAGTCAGGAAGGTTTGGACGAGTTCGCTTGCGACGACTGGTGTTACGGTTCGCGCGCCGAGGCATGCGACGTTGGCGTCGTTGTGGGCGCGGGCATGACGGGCGGTGAAAAAGTCGCTGATGACAACGGCTCGGACCGCGGGATGGCGGTTGGCGGCGATCTGCATTCCCGCTCCCGTGCCGCAAATGAGGAGACCGAACTGCACAGCGCCGTCGGCGACTGCACGTGCTACTGGATATGCGATGTCCGGGTAATCGACTCGGTCGTAGGTCGCCGTACCGTGGTCGAGGATCTCGAATCCGGCGGCCTGCAGCTCGTCCATCAGCGTCACGCGCAGGTCCAAGCCGACGTGGTCGCTCCCCACGGCGATTGCACGGCCATTTCCATACGGCGAGGGTGCAGTTGTATTCATAGTCTGCCTAGAGGACCACGATGTGGCGCATGATCTCGCCGCCGGGCCAGGTACTGAGTAGCCGTGGGGCATCGGCCAGGTCGCCTGTCTCGACGGCATAGCGTGTTAGGTCCACGTCCTGGCGGGCAGCGGTCCGTACGCACTCGGCCATATTGCTGGAGGTCCAGGGGACGGGATTGCGGATGGCGATTCCACGCTGATGCCAGCCGTCGAGGAGGGCTGTGGCGGGCAGATCTCCGTGCCGATGGTGAGCGACGATGATCAACGCCGAGCCCGGCTGCAGTGTCGTGGATAGCTTCCAGAGGACTTGCTGGTCGGCAGTGCATTCGTACGCGGCTGAGGCCCGGGAGATCGCGCGGTCTACCGAACGGTGGTCCTTGGAGTTGACGACGGTCACGCCGGCTGCTTCCGCGACTGTGAGGCGTTGCGCGTCGCTATCCACGGCGATTGTCTCGCGACCTGCGGATTGGAGCACAGCCGCGATGAGCTGGCCTAGGAGTCCAAGTCCGAAGACGATCGCTGGGGCATCGGTTGTTGAGGGATCTTGGTCGACTGCGTTGATGGCGCATGCGAGGGGTTCCACCAGGGCGAGATGAGGACCCGTGCCGGCAACGGGAGCGATCTGCCAGGCGGGGACCTGCATGAAACGGGCGAGTCCCTGGTTGCCCATGCCGGCGACAAGCGTTCCGGGTTCCCAGCCGGTGTCAGGTGAGCTGTCGATGACCTCGCCGACGACCTCGTGACCGACGACCGTAGGGTATGGCCGGGACAGGTCTCCGGCCCAGATCGCGCTGTCGCGTTGGCATAGCGCGACAGCGTGGACCTTGATGGTGACCTCGCCTCTGGGGAGGGGCCATCGGCCGATTCGGCCTTGACGTGGGGCGGTGATGATGAATGCTTCAGTTTCGTCTGTCATCTGCGGTCCTTTCGATGATCGGACGCAGGTACCGTGCGACTCCGTCGTCGTCGCAAGACGCGGTGACCTCGTCGGCGGCGGTGATCGCGTCATCGCAGGCGTTGCCGACCGCGACGCCGTGCCCGGCCCACTTCAGCAGTGCTACGTCGTTGGTGAAGTCGCCGAAGGCCAGGACCTCGGTTGCGGCGATGCCGTAGTGATGTGTTAGCCAGGCGGCTGCGGTGGCTTTGGACACGGTGTCGGCGACGGCCTCGGCGCTGGTCGCGCTGCTCAGGGTTACCGACAGCCGCAGGTCGTTGACGGTTGCGACCGTTGTGAGGTCCGTCGTTCGGGACTGGATGCGAAGCAGGTGCGCAGGTTCCGCGACCAGTTCTCTGGTGCTGACCTGACGCGTGATGCGGTTTGGGACCCACGTTGCTGGGCGATATCCGGGTTCGTGCAGGAGCTCGATTCCTCGTTCTACGCCACAGGTCACATCGCCGTGTGTTGCTCGTAGCCGGCCGATGGCGTCGGCGAGGTCGGAGGGTGAAAGCGGCCACTCCGCGAGCGGGTCATAGCTGCCGGGCTTCGTGATGAGGGCGCCGTTCGCGGTGATCACGGGATCGCGGACGGGTAGCCGTTGGATCATGGGTTGCCAGGTCCCGAGGGCACGTCCGGTCGCGATGACGAACGGGATGTTCAACTCGTGCACGCGGCTGAGGACTGCGAGGGTGTCGTTGGAGATGGTGAAATCGCTGCGTAGAAGCGTGGCATCCAAATCACTGACGATCATCTTTGGCCATGGCGAGTCTGTGACAATCATGGCTGTGCCCGACGTGGAACTCGAGGTGCCGCAAGCACCGCAGTGGTGGGCATGCCTAGGGCCTGCGCGATCGACCGTATCGGCACCTCTGTGAGCTCGTTCCTTCCGGCGAGCAGTGCAACAGCCGTTGTTGCTGGTGCCTGGGTGGTGTCGCAGAGGGGGTAGGCGATGCTGCTGAGCATGAACACCTCCTGGATCAGGTAGGGGATACCGCCGATGCAGACAGGCCAATTGCCGGCGGCTTGTGGGGGCAGACCGTGGGCAAATCCGGCTTCGATGCGGAACGGCCGTCCTGGACGCGCTGGCGCGGCGGCGTATCCAGTGCGGCGCGGTGGCAGATATGGGATCGCGGCGGCTTGCCATGCCCACGATGTCGTTACAGCTGGGAGGACATCGGGCGCCAAGTCGCGTGGCCGCACGCCGAACAGGAGCCGCCCCATCCGTAGCGCGGCGTGTGGAAGTAGGTGTACCCACTGGATCGCATCACTTCCGCCTAGGTGCAGCAAAGCACGCGGGCAGCGGTGCCGGGCTGAGACGAGGGTCTCTTGGGCGTCAATCGCAAGGCCGGCGGTGACGTTCCCGGGAAGGTGGCCGGCGAGCCCCGCGATCTCCACTCCTGCCCGCTGCAGCATCGTCATCGCTCGGTCCAGGTCTGTTGGGTGCACGCCACCGCGGCCGATGCCAAAGTCCACGTCGATGTGCACTCGTAACCCCACGATGGCCGAGGTTCCCGACAGCCGCCGAATCTCGGGTTCGCCGACGAGCCACTCGATGTCTGAGACGCCCTCAGCACTGAACCGGCCCGCTCCGGCGACGATTATCGGAACTGAGCATCCATGAGCGCGCAGCGTGCTGGCTTCGGTGGTCGTTGCGACCATGAACCGCCGATACCCGCAGGTGGCGATGGTTTTGGCGCATAGATCGAGCCCGAATCCATAGCCATCGCCTTTGAGGACGGCGATGGCGTTGTCGGGTAGCTCCTCGGCGACAGCTTTTGCGTTCGCCGCGAAACGGCTCTGGTAGAGGTTCACCAAGCCTCCGGGTGGGAGTACCTGGGGCGAAGACGTGGCGGTCATGCCGCGTGGCCGGTGTATGCGCGGTAGACGTCTGAAAAGTCGATCGAGGCGGGGCTGCCGTGGCGTTCCACCGTGATTGCCAATGCGCCGAGGAGACCGAGCACGTGCAGCAACTCCACACCGACGTGGGAGATGCGCAGGACACGACCAGCCAGTTGTCCCTGACCGTCGCCCACGGTCACGCTGCAGATCTGGCCAAGGTGCGCGATGGCCAGTGTGGCGTCCAACCCCGGCGGGAGCTCAGCAACCGTGATCGGTGCCACGCTTGCGGCGCCGGCCGGCCAAACCTCGAACTTCATCGCGCTCAGGCCCGCCTGCAGGGCACGTCCGATCGCAGCTCGTTCTGCCATGTGCGTGGCGTGCGGCCGGCGATGGAGGAGATCGTCGAGGGCGGCGTGAAGGCCGGCCATGAGGCTTATCGCGGGTGTCCACTGGCTCTCCGCGGGCAGGCGACGGAAGGAATCGCGGACCTTGGTCCAGTCGCCGGAGAGTGAATCACATGGCGGGAGCCGATCTACGTGGGACCATGCCTGTTCGGACGCGGCGAACACCCCGATCCCGGGTGTGCCGCCGATACCTTTCTGGCTCGTCGCAATGACCACGTCGAGGCCGTGGGTATCCATGTCGACGGGCAATGTTCCTGCGCTCGAGATCGCGTCGACGATTGACAGTGCCTCGCCAGCGCGGCACAGGCGTGCGATCTGCGCGACATCGTTGACTCGCCCAGTCGACGTCTCGTGATGGACCGCGAGGACGGCGACCGCATTCGTGACGGCGAGGGCACGATCGACATCCTCCAGCGGCAGCGGCTCGCGCCAGCTCCCGCGTACATGTGTGACGTCGAGTTTCAGCCGCTCGCACATGAGTGCAAGACGTTCGCCGAAGTAGCCGTTGCTGGCGACGACGATGTCGTCACCCGGTCGGCAGAGGTTCCGCACGGCTGCCTCGATGGTGGCCGTGCCGGAGGCGGTGAGGCAGTAGACATCTGCGTCGGTGCCTAGCACGTCGCCGAGCATCTGTGACACCTCGGTGAGCAGCGCACCGTATTCGCGGCTGCGGTGATAGATGGGTGTGGCGGACTGTGCCTGGAGTACTTTGGCGGCGACGGCGACCGGGCCAGGCGTGAACAGCGGGATGCTCATGCCTTCTCCTGCAGGTCGATGCCCAGAAGCTTGGCGACGTCGGTCAGAGCCGCCGGGCAGGATGTGTCGTTGCCCGCGGTGGCCAGGACGGTGCGAGCCATTTCTTCAAGCTCTGCGATGGCGGTGGGGAAGTCGAGGTCATCGTCGATGGCGGCGCGGACACGGTGTGCCCAGGGGCGTGGGTCGGGACCGCTTGTCGCACGGGCGGCAGTGCGCAGGAGGTCCAGGAGCCGCTCGCCGATGGTGATGTCGGAGTCGCGCCATTCGAAGCCGGCGGTGTGTCGGTACTGGCGGAGCAGGGCCAGGCGAATGGCAGCACCGTCGTGTTGCCGTAGCAGGTTGCGGGCGAGAACGATGTTGCCGACTGATTTGCTCATCTTCGCGCCGCGGTAGGAGACCAGGTGGCAATGAAGCCACGCACCTACGTACGGTTCAGTCTGAAGGGCGAGTGACTGAGCCTGCTCGCATTCGTGGTGGGGAAAGATCAGATCGGTTCCGCCGCCATGTAGGTCGATGGTCGTCCCCAACGTCGCGCGGGCCATCGCCGAGCAGCCGATGTGCCAGCCGGGCACGCCCGATCCATATGGGCTGTCGAATGTCGGCTCGCCCGGGCGAGTGGCCCGCCATAGTACGAAGTCCTGACTGCTGCGCTTGGCCGGGTCGTCGGGGTTGCCGCCGCGTTCAGCGGCCAGGTGATGACGCAGGTGCGCCGAATAGCCGGACAACTCACCGAAGACGGTACTGCGGCTGGTGTCGAAGTAGGTCGTCCCGTCGGCCGTGTAGGTGTAGCCGGCGGCGTCCAGTTGGCCGATGAATTCGAGGACGTGGTCCAGCATCTGGGAGACGCGGGGTTGTGCGTGCGGCGGGAGCATCCCGAGCTCGCTCATGTCGTTGTCGAACTGCCGTACCTCGGCCTCGACGAGGTCGGCATAGGCGATGCCGAGTTGCTGGGCGCGGGGAAGGATGGGTTCGTCGAGGTCGGTGAAGTTGCGCACCATCGTCGTCTGGCGGCCCAGTTCATGCAGGCGCCGCTCGAGCACGTCGTAGGTCAGAAAGGTTGCGACGTGCCCGAGGTGCGCCGCATCGTAGGGGGTGACGCCACAGATGTAGATCTTGATGGGGTCGCCGGTCGGCCGGAAGTCGACCGGCCCGCTGGATGAGTGCGTGGTGAGTCTGATGGTCATCGTGTACCGGCCGAGATCGTTTCGGTTAGTTGGTTGGCGAGGCTGGTGACCTCTTGGCACGCAGTCAAGAGATCGGCAAGTCGGTGTGGTGGGAATGCCTGGGGACCGTCGCCGGGACGGTGGGTGCGCTCAGGGCGGACGTGTGCCTCGATCAGGAGGCCATCGGGGCGGAAGGCGGCCGCTGCCAGCGCGACCGGGGCGACCGCGTCGGAGCGTCCAGCGGTGTGGCTGGGGTCGAAAACCACCGGCAGGCTGGTTCGGTTGCGAACGCTGGCGATGGCGCCGAGATCGGGGGCGAAGCGTAGCGAGGTGTCGAAGCTGACGACTCCTCGAGCGCAGAGGATGATGTCGGTGTTGCCGTGGGCGGCGATGAACTCTGCAGCCCGAAGCCACTCCTCGACGCTGGCGCGCGCGCCTCGCTTGAGGAGCACGGGACGTGGCGTTCCGCCGAGCTCCTTGAGAAGTGCCTGGTTGGTCATGTTGCGGGTACCGACCTGCAGGCAGGCGGCGGCATCTGCGACGGCTTCGACGTCTCGTGGGTCGAGCACCTCTGTGACGATCGGCAGCCCCACCGCGTCCTTGAGCTCGGCGAGCAGCTTCAGGCCGAGGCGTCCTTTTCCCTGGAAGTTGTACGGGCTTGTGCGAGGCTTGAAGACGCCGACCCGGTAGGCGCTGGCACCCTGGGCACGTACGGCAAGGCCGGTCTCCACCGCGTCGTCGAAGCTCTCCAGCGCGCATGGGCCGGCGGCGCACCAGAAGCCCCCGTCACCAACCGTGCCGTCACCGACGGCGACTGTCGTGGGGGCGATCTCGTGTGCTCGGTCGACCAGCCAGTATCCGGATGAACCGGTTTCGTGCCGTCCGATGATGAACGGTGAGGTGATGACTGGAATTAGTGCTTCGTCGCCAGAGATGACGATGAACGCCCGTGCCGCGTGGCGAATAGGCCAAGCCGTGACGTCTTCGTGGGCGGTGTGCAGTTTGCAGAGCTGTGCGATGTCGGAATCTGACGCGTCGGATGTAACCTCGATGATCATCGTCTACCTCCGGTGGGGTGCTTGCTGGATGGCGTCTGCGAAGACGGACAGGAGGCCGGCGGCCATCCGCTCGACTGGGAATCGTTGCCTTGCTGCGGTTTGCGCGCAGCGGCCGAGGCGCTGGCGCATCTGGCCGTTGGCGGAGAGTTCGGTGAGCCATTGCACCCACGCGGCGTGGTCAAGTTCCATGTGTCCGTCGCGGGCTGCGATCGGGATCTGGATTCCGCTCACCAAATGGTCGATGTGGGTGTGTTTGCCGAAGCCGAGGTGGGAGACTACGGCGAGCCCGGCACCCATGGCCTCGAGTTCGGCGACCCCAAAGGTCTCGATCAGCGCGGGGTTGGCATAGACATCCGCGGCCAGCAGTTCGTGCCATACCTGATGGCGAGGCATGGCTCCGCAGAACGTCACGGCGGGATGCCTGAACTGTGTTCTGGCCTCCTCCAGCCGGGTGCCGTCGCCGATGATCCGCAGCCGCAGCCTGCTGTCTAAGGCCTGTGCGTCACGGAACGCCTCGACGAACGGCCGCCAGCCTCGTTCGCTGCTGATACGTCCCAGGTAGACCACCGTCACCGTGGCGTCCTGAGCTCGCCGCTGCTTGCCGCGATCGTTGGGGATGCGTTCTAGCGAGGTCCAATCCAGGCCGTGCTCGACCACGTGCAGCTTCGGCTCGTGCTGCGGGAAGTAGTGGGCGGCCAGCTCCCGTGCGGTGCTACTCGGGACGACGATCCGATCCGAGCTCCGGAAGAACTGCTCCTCCGCGGTTCTGAACTCTGAATCTGTCGGCCGGGGTGTGCGGCCCCCGACGGACGTGTAATGGCGGTCGACGACGTGTGCGGTGCTGACAACAGGGCAGCTGAACCGCGAGCTGAGGTGCTCAGCGACTCCCTGCGTGGTCCAGCCGTCGTTGAAGATCACGTCCGGCGTCCATCCGCTCCAGGGGTCCTCGTGGTTCAGCCAGGTGATGGCCGCGGTGTTCCAACGGTGGACGTTGGCCGGCGAGGAGAACATCTCCGTCGGCCGATCGCGTGGGAGCAGAAACTGCTCGCTCAAGGGGCGAGGCACCTCGATGACGCGTATGCCCGGCGTTGCGGTGAGTTGCCGCTCGGCCCGCCCAGGGGTCAGAACGGTGACCTCATTGCCAGCGACGTACAAGGCGCGAAGGACGTCGTCGTTCACGGTGCCCGAGCCGTATCGAGTGCGTCGAGGCGGAAAGTCCAGGCAGACGTGCAGTATCTTCACGTAGTCACCTGCCCGCTCGCCGTGTGGTTGTGGGCGGCTACTTGCAGTCGTCGGGCTAGGGGGTGCCAGTGGGCGGGAAGGCTTTGGATATCGTCCTCGGCCAGTTCGGCCAGTTCGGCCATCGATCCCACGAGCAGATAGTTGGCGATGTCGTGCGCGGCGTCGGGCAGCTCAAACGGCATTGCTGACAGGTCATCTGCGAAGGTGCGCGATAGAAGCTGACGGTTGCCGCTTCCGATCGCGGAGTACCGCTGGTAGGCGTCCTCGCCGACCGGCAGGTGCGAAGGTAGGCGAGCCGCGAGTCTCGACCAGAGGTCTGAGAGGGCGCGGATCCGACGCTGCAGCTCCAACTCGCCGAGATCCGCTACGCGCAGGGCGTCCCGGAGGAGCGTTTCCTCGGCCGAGTCGGCAACGTTATGGCGCCGTAGCCCGTCGAGGCGCCATTTGCGTGCTGGCGGGTAACGCCCGGCCAGCAAATAGATCATCTCCAGCATCTCGTCGACGGTCGCGCCAAGTACGAGATGGCCGGCAGCTGGGTCTCCTCGACGGCCCATGGTCGATGGGATGCGTTCGATGTCCCAATGAAGCCGTGCGGCCAGGTGCAGGAGGCGAGTGTCTCGCTCGGAGGGAGTCAAGACGATTCGATCGGCGATGAGCCGACGGATGGTGCCCTTGGGGTCGTGCACCACCTCGGCGGTGTATGCGTGGGCTTCACGCATACCGTCGCTCCATACGGTTCGCGGATCTTGGTCGTACCGCAGGAGACGCTGATGGGCGTTCACCTCGACGGGGCCCCAGGGAAGGGGAACGTGAAAGGAGAAGTTGGGCAACCACCTCGGAAGCCGGGAAGCGACCGCGGACCGGACTGCCAACGGATTGGGGTGCCACTGTTCCCGCGCCACGTCGGTGTCGATCCATATCGTGAGGTCGATATCGGATCGTTCGTCGAATGTGTCGCGGGCTCCGCCGTGAGCGAGGCTCGACAAGATCACGACGCCGACGACCTCGGGGCGGTCGCAGAGGCGACGAAGGAAAGGGTCGAGTACTGCCCGGACCTCGGCGACCGCTGTGGCGCCTGAATAGACGGTCATCGGAGACGCTCGCCATCGGCGTGGCGTTCGCTGCGACCGAGCACGCCTCGCAGGGTGGCGACCGTCAGGTCGATGCCTCGCTTGTACGGAGGCGCGCCTTCATACTCAATCACCCATTGCGCGTCGAACCCGTGCTTTGAAACCGTCTCGATCGCCCAGGCCAGCGGGATCCCGGCTTCCACGCCGTCGTCGGTGAACTCGTGGCTCTTGACGTGTACATGGGTGGTTAACGGGGCGATCGCGGCGATGGCCTCGCGGCGAGTGGCGGCAGGAAGGTTGCCGAAGTCGATGCACACTCCGAAGTGCTCTCGTGGATACCGATCGCACAGCTCCGCAAGGAACGCCGGTTCATTGGACAGGCCACCGTGCGTTTCGACCGCCAACGCGACCCCAGACATGCGCGCAGAGTCGACCAGTTCATCGAGCGCCTCTGTGACCTGCCCCCGTGCGACGGCATCGGAGCGCTGCCAGCCGGTCCAAATCCGAGCGGTCCGGCATCCGAACTCCGCGGCGACTTCGAGCCAATGGCGAAGGTGGCTGACGCTGGCTCGGGAGGACTCAGGATCCCCCGTGAAGTCGTTGCGCAATGCTATCGACGGCATTCTCAAACCAAGGTTCGCGAGCTGAGCCGCGACCGTCGACGGCTCGCGCACTGTGCGGTCGCATAGCTCGACCGCTGTGAATCCCAGCTCAACCGCGGTCGCGAGGAATTGTGCCGTGGTCATCTCTCCGGTCTTGAGCTGATCACCGAAACTCACAGGGGCCAGTGAGATGTCCGGTTCCAATCGAACGCTCGTGAGCTCAGCCATCGGATTGTGCCTTTCTTCTCGTGGGTTGCCCCACGCCTTCGGTGGGTGCTTCATTACGAGTTAGTAGGATCTGCGACTTGTAAGGTGGTTCGTGGTGCGGGTGTGGCCTAGAATGCGGGCTGGCGCGCACCCGTTGGCGGGCCGACGTCGACAACCGGTTCGGGAGGAACTGTGACCATGGGACGTCCTCTGAGGCTGTTCAACTCGCTCGGCCGTCGTACGGAGGACTTCGCTCCCGCCGGCGACACCGTCGGCATTTACACCTGCGGCCCAACCGTGTACGCCTACCCGCATCTGGGAAACATGCGTGCCTATGTCTTCGCGGACACACTTCGCCGCGCATTGCGATGGAAAGGACTGCCCACCCGCCAGATCATCAACATCACCGACGTGGGACACGCAGTTGCGGAGCTGGAGCTCGGGGATGACAAACTCGAAGTCGCTGCCGCACGCGAACGGAAGTCGGTCGAAGAGGTTGCCGAGCACTACACCCAGGCGTTCTTCGCAGACCTCGCCGCGCTCAACATCCTCCCGGCCGACGAGTACCCCCGCGCAACGGCATGCGTCGACCAGATGATCGACTTCGCGGCGGAGCTCGAGCGCCGCGGGTTTGCCTACACAATCGAGTCCGGACTGTACTTCGACACGAGTAAATCCGTGGACTATGGCCGCCTCGCCCTGATCAACACGGAGGGCCAACGCGAGGGCGCCCGCGTCGAACAGGTTGAGGGCCGACGCAACAAGACCGACTTTGCGTTGTGGCGTACCGAGACTCCCGGCCAAATGCGTGCCATGCGATGGAAGTCGCCATGGGGCTGGGGAGCGCCAGGCTGGCATCTGGAGTGTTCCGTCATGAGCATCGCCTTGCTGGGCAGCCACTTTGACATCCACACAGGCGGCATCGACCATCGCCAACTGCATCATGTCAACGAGATCGCTCAAAGCGAGGCGTACCTTGGCGACGCGCGACCCTGGGTTCGCTACTGGCTGCACAACGAGTTTCTTCAATTTGGTGCGCAGAAGATGGCTAAGTCCGCAGGCGGGACGATCCGAGTCGCAGACCTGTCCAGCGCAGGCATCCACCCACTGGCCTACCGGCTGTTCCTTTCCGGAGGTCACTATCGGGCTCAGCTCGACTACACGCACGAGGCGATCGAGTCCGCCCAGTCGTCTCTGCGGCGGTTGATGGCTCGGGCAGAACCCCTGAGGCCGCTTCCACCGATCCAGACATACGCCCAGGCTGTGGACTCCGCCCATGGCGACCAAGCAACTATCGACGCCCTCAACCAGTTCGACGCCGCAATCAGCAACGACCTCGGTACTCCGCAACTGCTCGCACACCTTCATGAAAGCCTGCGATCTGATGGACTCTCGGCGGACGGCCGCCGTGCCGTCTTGAGTTCCGCAGAATCTCTGCTCGGTATCGGCCTGGATCGGATCGCGTCCGACGGCCTTGCTGGCACCCAAGCCCTGCTTGCGGATGATCTGACCGCACGCGTGACGGACCTGGTAGCGGAAAGGGAAGCGGCACGCGCGGCCCGGGATTGGCCACGCGCGGACCAGCTCCGCGCGCAGCTGGAACGCCTGGGAGTGCAGGTCACCGACACACCACAAGGGCCGACCTGGAGGGCGAACTAGGAAGTCGGGCACGCAGCCGTTGCCGGGAGTCGAACAAATTGCTGCATTACCGCCGACACGGGGAGATGGCGGAAAGCCACCCGTCTCCGCGAGGCCGTGTTGTTGAGCGGCACAGGGATGGCTCCCGGACGCAGCGGAAACCAAGCGGATTCTTGGTTCCATAGCGCCTCCGCCTCGGTGAACGTGATGGGTCCGTCCCGGGTGCCAAGCACCGGATCGACACATCGCTAGTTGTCTGTCCACCTTCGCGGACAGTCTGCTGTCCGGGAACACCGACTTGAAAGGAGAGCTGGCGGGAGATTTGGGGGGAGAATGTGCGATGACCAGCGTTCTGCCTCGCGTAGGTCCATTGCAGAGTGGCGCTCGATTCGAGAAGTCGGCCCGGCTCGGGCAGCCGTGAAAACGCCACTCGGCCCAATCGCACTGTCCAACGACGCGCCACCTATCATCGATCGACGTGGCGGCTGGCGACGCTTACGACCTGATGCGTAATTGGCTGTGAGGTGTGTTCGCCTCACCGCCGTACTTGTTGATCATCGTGTGGCGGTGAGGTCGGAGACCAGGGTCGC
>NZ_JBFBAZ010000147.1:0-18729 GCF_040682475.1 Hamadaea sp. NPDC051192 | reverse complement strand
GTTTCCGGTCGCGACACTCCGGCGAGACAGTGGTTAACTCCATGATCAACGCGAAGTCGGCGGGGGCGTCAGGACGAGTGGGCGAGGCGTCAGGATGAGCGGGCGACCGTTACGCGGCAGCGCAGCAGGTGCTCGCCGGGTGCGAGCACCGAGCGCAGCGTCGGCAGCACCGTACGCGGGAAGTACAGGTGCGACCCGGGCATCGGATGGACGATCTCCCCCGTCCGCCCCGCATCCTCCGACGTGATCGAGCTGGTGATCCCGCTCCCCGTGGCGGACGCCGTGCCGTCGCCGGTCGCCGACGCGGTTTCCAGCTCCAGCCACGGTGCGCAGAACCCGCCCTCGGCGACGTGCAGCGTCCGGCCGGTGACGATGCGGTGCTCCCGGATGTGACCGTCGCCGTCGAACCACAGTCGGCTGGAGACCGTGACGTCGGGCCACGGCTCCCAGTCGACCACCACGGCGGAGCCGTCGAGCGACGAGGACCCGGAGGTACGCGTACGCCAGTGCACGTCGTCGTCGGACAGTCCGAGCGCCGAGTCGAACGCGGAGTTCTCCAGGTCCGCTCCGCCGGTCGGCACGCTGATCCCCGCGAGCGTGGAGTACGCGAACTTCGCGTACTTGGCCGCTCCCCCACGCGCATTCCACAGTGGCGCGTGCTGGCCGTTCAGCGCGACGACGTCGCCGTCGGCCGACCGGTTGAGCACCATCACCGGCGCCGGCTGCACCGCGATCCGCTCAGGCGACAAGGCCGACGGCTGCACCGCGACCCGCTCAGGCGACAAGGCTGCCGGAGCCGCCGTCCAGAACGGATGGTCGGCCGGAGCCGCGAGCGCGGCGAAGAACTTCGTCCCCCAGTACGGCGAGCCGCCGGCGAGGTACTGCTCGACGACGCCGGTGTTCGGGTAGGCGTACCCGACGGTCAGGCCGCCGTCCTCGGCCGCGATCGGCTGCCGCCACCACCAGTCCAGGTGCCGCTGAGCCAGTCCGCGTACCCGGTCCCAGGGCAGCGCGGGCAGGTCCGCGGCGGCCAGCACCGGCCAGAACGACCCCTGTGCGAACCGGTAGCCGAGGCTGCGCCCGAAGGGCAGGCCCGCGCCGTCGTCGGCGAACCAGTGCTGGAACTGCTGCGCGAACTCGGCCGCACGCGAGCGGAACCTTGCGGCCCGCGCGGAATCGACCGCGTCCAGCGACGCCAGCAACAGGCCGTAGAAGTGGAACCCGAACGGCACGTAGTAGTCCCGCGGCGCGCTCCGGCCCGGCAGGCCGGGCCCGTCGGCGTACCAGCCGTCGGCGATCGCGAACTCCTCCAGCCGGTCCAGATGCGCGCTCACTCGCGCTTCCTCCACTTGTACGCCGACCGCCCGCAACCCCGTGGCGGCCAGCACCGGGAAGAAGTGCCAGTTGTTGTCGACGGGGGTCGCGTTCGCGGCGACCGACAGCCAGTCCCGGAGGTGGTCCCGCTGGCGTCCGGTCAGCGGCTCCCACAGTTCGTGCGGGGCGACGGCGAGCGCGTAGCCGACCGCGGCCGACTCGACGATGCGCTGGTCGAGGTCGGGCGGCGGGCCGATGTACCAGGGATGGGCGGGGTCGACCGCGGCGGTCAGCGAGCTGCGCAGCTCGTCCCATTGAGCGTCCGCGCGCAAGCCGCCCGCGGCCGACGCGGCGAGGCCCCAGAGCGGGCGGGCGACCAGCTCGAACCAGGTCGCCCCGGGATCGTGGTTGGTGGCGTGGACGGGTTGCCGGTCCGGGCCGAGGGCGGCGGTACGCGTGGCGGGCGAGACGACGGCGCGCAGGGCCGAGAACCAGCCCTCCCGATCAGCAGAAACAGCTCCGTGGATCTGGTGCAACGAGGGCATGGCTGGCAGAATACGATCGCAGTAACCGCTTCCACAACAGTTTTCCCCAGATCTCGAAGCGCCAGATGCCGTACCGCCCAGATGCCGAAGCGCCAGAATCCGAAGCGAAGGTCAGGAGTCCCGTGAGCCAGCCGTCCAAGCGCCCCACCATCCGCGATGTGGCCCGCGCGGCCGGCGTCTCGGTCGCGACGGTCTCCCGCGCGCTGTCCGGCGACTACCCGGTCTCCACCGCGACCCGCGCGCGCATCCAGCGGGCCGTCCGCGACCTCGACTACGTGGTCAACGCGCACGCCCGCGCGCTGTCGGGGGCGACGTCGAAGGTGGTCGCCATCCTGATGAAGGAGACGGTGACCCCGTTCTACGCGCACATCGCGGCGGGCGTGGAGGCCGAGGCGGCCGAGCACGGGCGGCTGTGCCTGGTGTGCACCACGCACGGCGACGCCGATCGGGAGCTGGAGATCATCAAGCTCATGCGGGAGCAGCACGCCGACGCCGTCATCCTCGTCGGCGGGGTCGTGGAGAACGAGGAGTATCGCGAGCGGATGAAGCGCTACGCGATCGGCCTGGCCGACGCGGGGTCGAAGCTGGTGACCTGCGCCCGCCCGCCGCTGGGTCCGGACATCCCGGCGATCGCCGTGGAATACGACAACGTCGGCGGGGCGTACGCCGCCACCTCGCACCTGCTCTCCGCCGGTCACCGGCGCATCCTCATGCTCGCCGGCCCGGACGGCTTCACCACCAGTGACCAGCGCGTCGTGGGCTACCGCAACGCGCTGGCGGCGTACAAGATCGCGGTCGACCCGGCCCTCATCAGCCACGGCGACATGGGCCGCGACGGCGGCTACGACCGCACCGCCGCGGTGCTCGACCGGGGCGTCGAGTTCACCGGTGTCTTCGCCGGCAACGACAACACGGCCGCCGGGGCGATCGCCGCGCTACGGGACCGGGGCAAACGCGTACCGGAGGACGTCAGCATCATCGGGTTCGACGACGTCCCCTTGGCCGGAGACCTCAACCCGCCGCTGACCACGGTGCATCTGCCGCACGAGGAGCTGGGCCGCACGGCGGTGAAGATGGCGTTGCAGGGCAACGGCTCCGGCCGCCAGCACGTCATGCTCGGTACGCACATCGTCGTCCGCGACTCGGTCACCACCGCCACCCCGCTCTGACCAACCCCTGCGGATCACGGTTACGCAAGCCGAAACCGCCGCGGGAGGCATGCGTATCCGTGATCTGCCGCTAAAAAGCGGCACTACGAAGCGGAAGCGAAGGCGGTGACGGCGGTGAGGGAGCCAGGCGTGGCCAGCTGGATGTCCAGGGAGGACGCCACGACGGGTGCGACGGCGTGCCACCGGCGTATCCCGACGGATGAGCCCGCGGCGATCTTGATCCCGTCCGCCACCACGGCGTACCCGTTGATGAACTGACCGGCCCGCAGTTCCTCGCGCAGCTCGAGGTGGTCGAACCGCACGGGCTCGGGGAAGGTGGCGCGGAAGCCGCCGGGGATCGCGGACAGGGTGGCCGGGACGGGCCGCGCGAAGCGGCGCCGCAGCTCGCCGGTGACCTCCAGGAGCCGGTCGACGTCGGCCGGGTCGAGCCGGCCGCCCGGGGTGGGCGCGAGGTTGAGCAGCAGCCCGGCGCCGAGTCCCATCGATCGGTCGAAGATCTCCAGCAGCTGCTCCCGCGTCTTCAGCGCCGACGACGGCTGCCAGAACCAGTCGGCGCGGATCGGGACGTCGCACTCCGGCGGCAGGTACCGCTGTCCGTCCAAGTGCGACACGGCCGTGGTGAACATCGAGACGTCCGTCGCGGAGACGGTGTAGCGGACGGGTTCGGTGGCCAGCCCGTCCTCGTTGCCGACCCAGCGGATGGTCGGCTCGCCCAGGTTGAAGACCATCGCGTGGGGCTGATGCTCCCGCACCACCGCCATGATCCGCGTCCAGTCGTACGTGCGGCTTTCCGAGCCCGCGCCGTCGAGCCAGATCTCGAACAGCGGCCCGTAGCCGGTGCACAGCTCGGTGAGCTGCGCGACGTACAGATCGTCGTAGGCCTCCGGGTCGTCGTAGCAGGCCGCGTTGCGGTCCCAAGGCGACAGATAGAGACCCAGCCCCAGCCCCGCGTCACGGCAGGCGGCGGCCAGCTCCGCGACCACGTCACCCCGGCCGTCCCGCCAGATCGCGCTCTTCACCGAGTACGCTGTGGTGGCGGTCGGCCAGAGGCAGAAGCCGTCGTGGTGTTTCGCGGTGAGCACGACGTACCGCGCGCCCGCCCGTTTCGCGACGTCGACCCACTGCGTCACATCGAGGTCGTCGGGTGCGAAGGTGGCCGGATCGGCGGTGCCGTCGCCCCACTCCACCCCGTGGAACGTGTTGATCCCGAAGTGGAAGAACAGTCCGAAGCCGGCTTCCTGCCAGGCGAGCTGCTGCGGAGTCGGCCGCATCCGTCCCTCCTCACGCGAGGGGCGGCGCCGGGAACATTCCCCGGCGCCGCCCGTGCTCTGCCTTACTTGGACGCCGCGTACTCCTTGGCGTACTCCTCGCCGATCTTGTCGCCGCCGTCGGCCTTGTACCGCTTGACCGCCGCGTCCCAGTCGTCGAGCGACGACCGGCCCATCACCACGGCGTTGAGCACATCGGTGATGGTCTTGCGGATGGCCGCCTCGCTCTTGCTGGCGGTGTCCGACACGAGCCCGTACGCGGGGTTGCGCACCAGGTTCGGGGCGGTCTTCTTCTCGAACGCGTGCATGAGCGCGATCGCGTCGGGCGACACCCCCGGGTAGAACAGCACCTGCGGCGCGTCGCAGAGGTAGGTGATGGGCAGGTTGGTCTTGTTCTCCCCGCCCTTCCACAGGTCGGTCTGCACCGGGTTGCCGGCCGCGTCCCGGGTGAAGTGGGCGCCCTCGACGCCGTAGTGGATCAGCTCGTACTCCTTGGTGCCGAACGGGGCGGCCAGGAAGTCGAGGACCCGCAGGAGCAGCTTGATCCGGTCGGGCGCCGCCTTCTTCAGCACGGTGTAGCCGAACACGCTCCGGGCGGCGAAGAGCTTGCCGCCCGCGCTGCCGCCGACATACGGCAGCGCCGGGGCGACGGTGTACGCGCCCTTGGCCGCCGGGATCATGCTGGAGTACGCGCCGAAGCCGTCGGTGAGGCTGCCGGTGATCTGCCCGGCGAACTGGGTCTTCGCGTCCACCTGCGACACGGTCAGCGCGTCCGGGTAGTAGACGCCCGCCGCGTACAGGTCTCGCATGAACGCGACGGCCTGCTTGAACTCCGGCGTCGCGAAGTACGACACGAACGAGGTGCCGTCGTTCTTCCAGAGGTTCGGCGCTCCCCACGCGGGAGCGTGCACGCCGAGGCCGAAGTTGCCGCTCTTACTCGCGCCGAGGGCGTACTTCTTGTTCTTGGTGAGCGCCTTCGCCGCGGTGAGCAGGTCCGAGCTGGTCCAGCTGCCAGAGGTGAACGCCGCCTCGTCGACCCCGGCGCCCTTCCACATCTCCCGGTTGGCGAAGAAGATGTTGCCCGGCGCCGGCCGCTCGACCGGCACGCCCATGATCCGGCCCTTGACCCGGCCCATGTCCTTCCAGGCCCGGGTGGGGATGTTCGCCAGGTTCGGGTACGCCTTCACCGCGTCGCCGGACAGGAACTCCGACAGGTCGGCGCACTTGCTGGCGACGAAGTCGGCCTCGCGCGGCAGGATGTAGCCACCGCCGATGTTCATGATGTCAGGCAGGTCGTCCCCGGCCATCAGGGTGGCCATCTTTGCCTGGTAATCGGCGTCCGGAACGACCGTCAGCTGCAGGTCGATGCCGAGCGCCTCGTTGACGGCCTGCAGGAACTTGTTGGTCTCCTTCGGGCCGGGCGGGGTGCCGTAGGTGATCACGACCGCCTTGACGACGCTGCCGTCACCGGGCTTGCCGCTGGTCGCGTTGCCGACCTCCGACGGGTACTTGGTGTAGCCGTTCTGCACGTCGTTGCCATCGCCGGGCAGGTCCGGGGTGGGCACCTTGGCGGCCGTGTACGTGGGCCACGCCGCCTGCTCGGTGCCGGCGTTGCCGACGCCGCCGCCGCTGCTGCCGTCGCCGCAGGCGCTGATCAGCGAGGGCACCGCGACGGCCGTGGCGCCCAGGCCGATCGCCCGGAACACGGAACGGCGGGAGAGCTCCGAAGACAGCCTTGAAGACATCGGGTGGTTCCTTTCTCGACAGTGAGAATGAGCGGGTGGAGAGGGTTCAGCTCTTGATGGCCCCGGTGAGCACTCCACGGACGAAGAAGCGCTGCACGAACGGGTAGACCAGGATGATCGGGATGACCGCGATGATCACGACGGCCATGCGGACCGTCTGCGGCGCGGACACGGCCGCCGCGTCGGCGGCCGACGGGTCCGCCAGCTGCGCGCCCTGGATGACGTACATCCGCAGCACCTGCTGGATCGGGAACTTCGAGTCCGACATGTAGATCGAGGCGTGGAACCAGGCGTTCCAGTAGCTCACCGCGTAGAACAGGCCGATGACGGCCAGCACGGCCTTGGACAGCGGCAGCACGACCCGCCACAACACCTGCCACTCGCCGGCGCCGTCGAGCCGGGCCGCCTCGAACAGCTCCTCCGGCAGGCCCTGGATGAAGCCCCGGACGATCACGAGGTTGAACACGTTGATCATCACGGGCGCGACCAGGGCCGCGTAGTTGTCCAGCAGGCCCAGCTGCTTCACCACGAGGTACGCCGGGATCATGCCGGGCGGGAAGAGGAAGGTGAACAGGATGCCGAGCAGGATCTTCTTGCCGCCGACCAGTTGCGGACGGCTCAGCGCGTACGCCAGCAGGGTGGTGGCGACGAGGCTGGCCAGGGTGCCGACGAGGGTCACGCCGATGCTGACGCCGATCGCCTTGGTGACCTGACCGCCCCGGAAGATGTCCCGGTACGCGTCGAAGGTCGGGTGCTCGGGCCACAGGACCCAGCCGCCGTTGGCGACCACCTCGTCCGGGCTGGCCAGGCTGGTCGAGATGACGACCAGGAACGGGACCAGCACGAGCAGGCAGATGACCGCCAGGGCGACGCCCTTGGCCGCCTTCGTCACCGGTTTCGCCGGTTCCTGCCAGGCCGGGCGGCCCGATCGCTTCAGGGTGGCGCTGCTCATCGGTAGACCCCCTGCTCGCCGAGGCGGTGGGCGACCTTGTTGGCGGCGTACACGAGGATCGCGCCGATGACGCCCTTGAAGATGCCGGCCGCGGCGGCCAGCGGGAAGTCGCCTCCGCCACCGAGGCTCTTGTAGTAGACGTAGGTGTCGATGATCTCGCCGGCCGCCGGTCCGACCGCGTCTCGTTGCAGCAGCAGCTGTTCGAAGCCGACCGACAACACCTCGCCGAGGCGCAATACCAGCAGCAGCACGACGACCGACCGGATGCTGGGCAGCGTGACGTGCCAGAAGCGCCGCCAGGGTCCGGCACCGTCCATCGCGGACGCCTCGTAGAGGGTGTCGTCTACCTGGGCGAGCGCGGCCAGGAAGATGATCGTCCCCCAGCCCGAGTCCTTCCAGATGACCTGGGCGATCAGCAGCGGCTTGAACGCGTCCGGGTTGCCGATGATGTCCACCGTGTGCAGGCCGTGGTCGGCCAGGAACCCGTTGACCACGCCCGCACCGCCCAGGATCTGCTGGAACAGCGCGACGACGATGACCCACGAGATGAAGTGCGGCAGGTAGACGACGTTCTGCACCAGGCGTTTGATGGTGGTGCTCGTCAGGCTGTGCAGCAGCAGCGCCAGCCCCAGCGGGACCGGGAAGTAGAAGATCAGCTGGAGCAGCGAGATCTCCACCGTGTTGAGCACCGCGTGCCAGAAGTCGGTGTCGCCGAACATCTTCTGGAAGGTCTCGACGCCCACGAGGTTCGACTCGGTGACCGTGATGCCCGGCCAGTAGTCGGTGAAGGCGATGACCATCCCGAACGCGGCGCCCAGGTGGAAGATCAAGAAGTACGCGAGGCCCGGTACGAGGAACAGCCACAGTAACCGGTCACGTACCAGTTTCCGCCACAGTGGCATACGATCGCGCGGCACACGTGGTGCCTTACCTGCGCCGTTGCCATCTGCCGCCGCGGTATCCCGGGCGATCGTGCTGGCCGTCATGGCCCTCCCTCCTCGGCAAGTGACCGAGAACATAAACCGGTTACTAGGCCGACGTCAAGAGACCGCCTCAGCAGCGCACGCTTGTCCGGCATTGACCTCGTGTGACCGGGCCCATTACAGTGCCGCTCGTACAGAAAGCGGTTTCTGTCAAATGTGCAAGGAGCAGCTCACGATGACTCTCCCCCGCCCGGTCGGCGCCTTCTCCATGCGCCCCGACGTGCTCCCGGCGGCGTTCACCCCGGACCTGATCGCCCGGCTGGACGAACGGCTGGCCCTGGTGCCCGGGGCCGGCGGCCCGGCCGTGCTCGGCCCGCACGACGAGCGGCTCGCCGAGGTGACCGTCCTGATCACCTCGTGGGAGGCCTTCCGGCTGGACGCGAGCGCCCTCGACCGGATGCCCCGGCTGCGCGCCGTGATCCACGCGGCCGGCTCGATCCGGCACCACGTGACGGAACAGGTATGGCAGCGCGGCATCCTCGTCTCGTCGGCCGCCGACGCCAACGCCGATCCGGTCGCCGACTTCACCGCGGCCGCCATCGCGCTCGGCCTCAAGCGGGTGATCCCGATGGCCCGCCGGTACGCCGACACCGGTCAGGTGCCGGCGTTCGGCGAACGAGTCGGGGCGGACGGGCGGACGGTCGGCGTGGTCGGGGCCTCCCGGATCGGCCGCCGCGTCATCCGCCGCCTCGTGGCCGCCGGGCACACCGTGCTCGTCTCCGACCCGTTCCTCGACAAGGCCGACGCCGTCGAACTAGGCGCGCAGCTGACCGACCTCGACGACATGTGCCGCCGCAGCGACGTGCTGACGATCCACGCCCCGGCGCTGCCGGAGACCCGTCACCTGATCAACGCGGACCGGCTGAAACTGCTGCGGGACGGCGCGCTGCTGGTGAACACCGCCCGGGGCGCGCTCGTCGACACCGACGCGCTGGTCGACGAGTGCCGGACCGGTCGCCTGGACGCCGTCCTGGACGTCACCGACCCGGAGCCGCTTCCGGTCGGCCACCCGCTCTTCGAGCTGCCGAACGTGCTGATCACCCCGCATCTGGGCGGGGTTCAGGGCAGCGAGGTACGCCGCTTCGGCGCGTACGCGACCGCCGAGGTCGAGCGGTTCACGAGCGGGCAGCCCCTCCTGGGCGAGGTACGCCTGGCCGACCTCCCGCGGCTGGCCTGACCGCCCACGCGTGCACGAGGTACGCCGCCGCGGCGCCGACGGCGTACCAGAGCAGGTCGGGAGGGTTGAAGGTGCTGCCGAGGACCAGCCGGACCATCGTGCTGCGACTCGACAGGTCGGCCGGGATCGGGGTGAGCTGGAAGAACTCCACCGCCCAGCAGAAGGCGAGCGAGATGCCGGCGCTCATCGACGGCCGAATCCGCGGGGCGACGACGAGCACGAGGACATAGACGAGGACGGCGTACAGCGCGACGCCGGCGTACTTCGCGAACACCCCGTCGGTCACCGCGCGTACGCCGAGCCCGGCCAGCAGCACGACGACGGCTGCGATCAGCGCCTTCGGCCGGGTCACCGAGCCTTCCGGAACACGACCTGACGTACGCCGTCCTCGTCGTCGAACTCGGTGAGCGGTTCCATTCCGAGCCGCCGCATCACGGCCTGCGAGCGTACGTTGTCGGTAGTGGTGATCGAGAGGATCTCGGGCAGTTCCAGGCGCTCGAACCCGTAGTCCAGCAGCGCCACGGCGGCCTCGGTGGCGTACCCGTGGCCCCAGGCGGAGCGGGCGAGCCGCCAGCCGATCTCGACCCCGTCGACCGGAGCCTCCTCGTCGACCGCGTCGAGCCCGGCCATCCCGATGAACTCGCCGGTCTCCAGCACCTCGAGGGCCCAGAAACTGAAGCCGTCCCGGTCGAGCCCTTCCTGGAAGTATCGGATCGAGGCCGCCGCCTGCTCCCGGGACAGCAAAGGGCCGAGATGCGCGCGGACCTCGGGGTCTGCGTTCATCTCGGCCCACGGGTCGAGGTCGGCGTCACGCCAGCTTCGCAGCAACAGGCGGCTGGTCTTGATCTCGATCATCCGGCCAGCCTAGCCGGGCGGGTTCAGCGCTCCTCGCGGAACTCGACGTGCTGCTTCGCGATCGGGTCGTACTTGCGGACGACCAGGCGATCGGGGTCGTTGCGGCGGTTCTTCCGCGTGACGTAGGTGTATCCGGTCCCGGCGGTGGAGCGCAGCTTCACGATCGGGCGGGTGTCGACTGCCATGTCACTCTCCTAGCTCTATCGACCCCTGACAACGTCACGCCTCGGAGGTTTGTTCCGGCACCAGGCCCCGGCCGATCATGAACTCCCGCACAGTCGCCTCGTCGGTGGCGGTCAGGTGCCGCCGGGGCACCACCAGCCGGGGCTGGCGGTCGGCGTACAAGACCCAGAACTCGGACGTCTCCCCCACCGACGTGACAGCGGCCCACCGGACCGAGAGATGCCCGACCGCGGACGTCTCCCCCGCCTCGACCTCGCTCAGCTCGAACGTCACCGGGTTGGCGAAATGCGTCGGCGTCGCACCGAGCACCCGCGCGGCCCGCCAGCGGGGGTACGCCACCACCAGCAGCGCGAGCACGACCCCCACGATCGGTTCAAGAATGGGGATCCTGTGCCGCGCCACGACGATCACGATCGTGTACGCGCAGGCCAGCAGGGCCAGACCGAGCGCGAGCCAGAAGCAGACCCGGAACAGCCGACGACGCACGGTCTTGAACATCCGCCGCCGTTCGCCTTGATCCGGGGGCGCGGTGAACTCCACGCGCAGGCGCGTTTCCGTCGGGGTCACGGGGCTGAGCGTACTGCCCGCTGCCACGTCGTCGGGGTACGTCGTCGGGGCACGTCGTCGGCGGACGAGTCGTGACGCCGCCGCTACCAGGCGATCTCCCTTCAGCAGACCAACGCTGCCAGGTGATCTCGCTTCGGCAGTC
The DNA here is from genome assembly GCF_040682475.1 of Hamadaea sp. NPDC051192. Taxonomy (NCBI): domain Bacteria; kingdom Bacillati; phylum Actinomycetota; class Actinomycetes; order Micromonosporales; family Micromonosporaceae; genus Hamadaea; species Hamadaea sp. NPDC051192. The sequence goes on along the minus strand of NZ_JBFBAZ010000147.1, from coordinate 7,829 downwards.
CGCCGCTACCAGGTGATCTCGTCGAGGAAGTCCTCGATCGCGGTCGCGACCCGGCCGAGCACCTCCGCCGAGGCGGCCAGCCGGCCCGGCACGAACAGCCCGTGATCCGCGTCCGGGATCTCCAGCACCCGCGGGCTCAGCTCACGGGCGAGCCCACTGTCCCAGCTGTGATCGGCCAGCCCACCGACCAGCAGCATCGGCGCGGTCGCCCGGCGCAGCTCGGTGACCACCTCCGGCTGGTTGAGCAGCGGCGTCAGCCAGATCGCGGGCAGCCCGCGATCGGCGGCGAGCCCGGCGGCGCAGGTCCCCAGCGACTTGGCGATCACGAGCGGCTTCAAGTCCGGCGCCTCGGCGGCGATCCGGTCGAGCACGGGCTCCGCCTCGGCGGTCACCCAGGCCTTCCGCTGCTCGAGCGCCAGGGTCGGCGGCTCGTCGGGCCGGGTCCACGAATGCGCCACGATCCGGGCTCCCCGCAGCTCGGCCGCCTCCGCCGCGAAGGTCAGCAACGCGGTGTACGGGCCGAATCGCCCGCCGGGGAAGACAACAGCCAGTCGATCCATCGCGCCACCGTACGCCCCACGCCGAAACTGTCGGTGCCCCGCCGCATGATCTTCCGCATGGGATTTCAGCTTGCCATCGACTGCACCGACCCCGACCGCCTGGTTCCTTTCTGGGCGGCCGCGCTGGACTATCGCCCACAGGATCCGCCCCAGGGGCACGCCACCTGGCGGGACTACTACGTGAGCGTCGGTGTGCCCGAAGAGGAGCTGGGCGACGGAGACTGCGCCGACCGGCTCGTCGACCCGGCCGGTGCCGGGCCGGCCATCTGGTTCCAGGTGGTGCCGGAGAAGAAGACGCTCAAGAACCGCCTGCACGTCGACCTCATGGTGGGCGGTGGCCGAACGGTTCCCGTGGCGGAGCGACGCGTACGGGTCGACGCCAAGGTGGCGGAACTGGTCGGGCTCGGCGCCACCGTGCTGAACACACACGACGGTGAAGCCTCCGACCATTACGGGGTGACGATGGCCGACCCCGAAGGCAACGAATTCTGCGTCGCCTGACGGCCGAGTCAGCCGGGCAGGTAGTAGTGCACGAGGGCTGGGCTGCCGTCCGCGTCCAGCCAATCGGCGTACTCGCTGAACACGTGCTGCGAGCCCAAGCGCTCGTAGAAGCGGCGCGCGCCGGGGGCGTTGTCGGCGACGTCGAGGAAGAGCTGGTGGCCGTGCTCGACGGCCCAGCCGGCGATTTCGTCCAGCAGCCGTCGCGCGACGCCGTTCTGCCGCGCCGCTGGGACGGTGAAGAGCCGGCTGACCATAACGGGTGAGCCGAGCGCCGGATCCATCCGCTCGGCGACCGGCATGGGCGGCGCGGCGCGCCGGATCACGGCGTGGCCGAGGATTCGGCCGGCGGAGACGGCCACCCAGCTCTGCATCGCGTCGTCGGGGCTGAGCCAGCGGGCAGGATCGGCGGGCCACCGGACCGGATAGGCGTCAGCCTCGTAGACCTCCCGGAGGGCATCAATACAGGCCGCCACCTGCCCATCCGCCCGGGGAGACACCATCACGTCCACGAGCGGGAACGATAGCCCACCCGGCCGGTGGGCCAGAATGCCAAAGAACCCCTTGACATCTCCAAAAGCCAAAGTAGTCTTTGGCATATGCACGTCACCGATCCTCAGGCGATCCGGGCCCTGGCCCATCCCCTCCGGCTGGACCTGCTCGGACTGCTCGGCACGATCAGCCCGGCGACCGCCGCCCAGTGCGGCCGGATCCTCGGCGTACCGCAGGCGAACTGCTCGTTCCATCTGCGGCAGCTCGCCAAGTACGGCTACGTCGAGGACGCCGGGCCCGGCGAAGACCGCCGGGAGCGCCAGTGGCGGATCGCGGTGAAGTCTCCCGATCAACTCCGAATAGACCCCGGCCGCGACCGCCTGCTCGGGCAGCAGATCGCGAACGTCGTGGTCGACCACGAGATGGCCGCGATCCGGGCGTTCGTGGAGCGCGAGCAGGACGAGAGCCCGGAGTGGCGCGACGGCCTGGGCATGGCGACCGCCGTCCTGAAACTCACCGCCGAACAGGCGGCTGACCTCGCCACGAAGTGGCGAACCCTGCTCGCGTCGTACGAAACCGATGCCGACAAGCCCGACGGCCGGCACGTCCGCGTGTTCGTGTCCGTCACACCCCTGGGAGAAGCACAGTGAACCTCGACGTCACCTGGATCCACGGCGCGACCGGCGAGCCCACGCTGCAGGTCCACCGCGCGGACGAGCGCACCTTCATCCTGCGCCAGAGCAAGTCCGTCACCTACGAGGCGCCCTTCCTCTTCCTGCTCGTCGGCGACGACCGGGCACTGCTGCTGGACACCGGCGCGACCGCCGAACCCGATCAGTTCCCGCTACGAGCGACGGTCGACGACCTGATCGGCGAACTGCCGCTCGTAGTGGCGCACTCGCACGGTCACGGCGACCACGTCGCCGCGGACGGCCAGTTCGCCGATCGTCCACACACGACGATCGTGGGCCGGGACCTCGAGGACGTCCGGGCGTACTTCGGCTTCGGCCCCGCAGAGGACCGGCTGCCGGCCGAGACGGTGACCTTCGAACTGGGCGGCCGGACGCTGTCGATCCTCGGCTCGCCCGGCCATCACAAGTCGGCGATCACGATCTACGACCCGCGTACGGGTTTCCTGCTCACCGGAGACACGGTGATCCCGGGCCGCCTGTACGCCTTCGACTACCCCGCGTTCCTCGGCACCCTGGACCGGCTCGTCGCCTTCGCCGAGGAGCACCCCGTCTCCTACGTGCTCGGCTGTCACGTCGAGATGCGGCAGCGCGCGGGGCGCGACTTCCCGATCGGCGCCACCTACCACCCCGGCGAGCGGCGCCTGGAGATGACGGTCGAGCAGCTCCGGCACGTCCAGAAGGCGGCTCATGAGGTCGCCCAGCGGCCGGGCGTGCATCGCTTCGACGACTTCGTCATCTATAACGAACCCCGGCAGCGAGACCTGCGGCTGCTCGTGCTGCGGGGGCAGCTGCACAAGCTGATCGGCCGCCGGCCCCGCTGACCCCGGCCGTCCGCCCCGCCGCCCGTCGACAGAGCCCGTCGACGGGGGTGCGGTTGGTGATCTCCGGAAGCTGACGTACCCCACCGGCGCCCGGATAGGTACGCGAGCCACCGGAGATCACCAACCGCCGACACGACCCACCACCGACACGCCCACCGCCGACACGCCCAGCGGCGCGACGCCACCGGTGGGACGGCCGCGAGACCGCAGCGCGACGCGCCTACCGAGCGACCGCCGTCGAGGACCGAACCACAAGCGAAGCCGGCACCGTGACCGACCCGTTCGGCGGCGCGACAGCCAGCCCGAGCACCCGCGAGCCCAGTTCGGCGAGGTCGAGGCGGATCGTCGTCAGCGGCGGGCCGACGTCGGCCGCGCCGGGGACGTCGTCGAAGCCGACCACGCTCAGGTCGCCTGGCACGTCGCGGCCGAGGTCCCGAGCCGCCGCCAGCACGCCGTACGCCATCACGTCGTCGAGCGCGAACACCGCCGTCAGCGATGGGCGCGCGGTGAGCAGTTCGCGGGCGGCGGCGTACCCGCCGTCTCGGCTGAAGTCTCCGGCCGCGACGGCGGTTGCCGGGAGCACGGATTGGAATCCGGCGAGGCGGTCCGCCACGGTGGCGAGCGTGTCCGGCCCGCTCACGACGCCGACCTCGGTATGCCCGAGGGACACCAGATGTTCGGCGGCCAGCTGCGCTCCGGCGTAGTTCGACGGGATCACGGCGTCGACGCCGGGCCCGTGATCGCCGATCGCGACGACGCGACCGCCCTGGTCGGCGTACCCGGCGAGGTGGTCGGCGAGGTCCGCGAGGAATCGCGTACCAGTGAAGGCCGACGCGGCCAGGATGATCGCCCGCGCGCGCTGGGCGCGGAGCCGGGCGACGTATTCCAGCTCGAGCTGCGGTTCGCGGAAGGTGCACGCGACCATGACCATGAGGTCGTGATCGCGGGCAGCGCGCATCGCACCGGCCGCGATCGCGGCGAAGTAGGGGTCGGCGATGTCGTGGACGATCAGCCCGACGATCGAGGTGGTCGCGCGGGCGAGCGCCTGCGCCGGGGCGTGCGAGACGTAGCGCAGGCGGTTGGCCTCGGCCAGCACCCGGGCGCGCAGTTCCTCGCGGACGGTACGGCCACCGCTGCCGTGCAGGACACGGGACGCGGTGGCCAGGGAGACGCCGGCGGCGTCGGCGACCTGTTGCAGAGTCGCCTGTGTTGACGGTTTGTCGCGCACACCGGTAACGTACCGCCTCACACGCCGCTGGAAAGCGCTTTCCGTCCCCGGACGCCGCGCTACGAAGGGAAAACCATGCGCAAGGTGAACATCATCATGAACGGGGTGACCGGGCGCATGGGCTATCGCCAGCACCTGGTCCGTTCGATCCTGGCCATCCGGGAGCAGGGCGGCCTGCCGCTGCCCGGCGGCGAGGTGCTGTACCCGGAGCCCGTGCTGGTCGGCCGCAACGCCGCCAAGCTGGAGGCGCTGTGCGCCCAGCACAACCTCAGCCAGTACACCACCGATCTGGACGCCGCGCTCGCCGACGAGGCCAACGAGATCTACTTCGACTCGCAGGTGACCACCGCCCGCGTCGCCGCGCTGACCAAGGCGATCGGGGCCGGTAAGCACATCTACACGGAGAAGCCGGTCGCCGAGTCGCTGGACGACGCGCTCGGGCTGGCCAAGCTGGCCGAGGCCAAGGGCGTACGCCATGGTGTCGTCGCCGACAAGCTCTACCTCCCGGGCCTGCGGAAGCTGAAGCGCCTGGTCGACTCCGGATTCTTCGGCCGCATCCTCACCGTACGCATCGACTTCGGCTACTGGGTGTTCGAGGGCGACTGGCAGCCCGCCCAGCGGCCGAGCTGGAACTACCGCTCCGAGGACGGCGGCGGCATGATCCTCGACATGTTCCCGCACTGGCGGTACGTGCTCGACCACGTGATCGCGCCGGTCCGCTCGGTGTACGCGCAGTCGGTGACGCACATCCCGGCCCGCTGGGACGAGCAGGGCGCCGAGTACGCCGCCACCGCCGACGACGCCGCGTACGCCGTCCTGGAGCTGGAGGGCGGGATCGTGGCGCAGATCAACTCGTCGTGGGCGACCCGGGTCGACCGCACCGAGCTGGTCACCTTCCACGTCGACGGTACACACGGCAGCGCCGTCGCGGGTCTGCGCGGCTGCCGCATCCAGCACCGCAACGCCACCCCGAAGCCGGTCTGGAACCCGGACCTGCCGACCAGCCACGACTTCCGGGGACTGTGGACCGAGGTGCCGGACAACGACGTCTACGACAACGGGTTCAAGGTGCAGTGGGAGGAGTATCTGACGGCGGTCGCGACCGGCGCCCCGTACGCCCACGACCTGTTCGCCGGGGCGCGCGGCGTCCAGCTGGCCGAGCTCGGCACGCAGTCCGCCCGCGAGGGCCGCAAGCTCGAGGTGCCCGCGCTGTGAGCCGCCCCGCCGAGAGCAAGACCTTTTATGCGGCCGCCCACGTCGTCGCCGATCCCGAGGGCGACAACGGCGACGGCCGGCCGGCCGTCGTCGACTGGGACGCCACCATGGCGTTCCGCCATCACCTGTGGTCGCTGGGCCTGGGCATCGCCGACGCGATGGACACCGCCCAGCGCGGGATGGGCCTGGACTGGTCCGCCACGCAGGAGCTGATCCGCCGCAGCGGCACCGAGGCGCAGTCCGTCGGCGGGTTGCTCGCCTGCGGCGCGGGCACGGATCACCTGGCTCCGGGAGCGCACCCGCTCGACGCGATCGAGGCGGCGTACCGGGAGCAGCTGACGGTCGTGCAGAACGCCGGGGCGCGGGTCATCCTGATGGCCAGCCGCGCGCTCGCGGCCAGCGCGCAGGGTCCGGCGGACTACGCCCAGATCTATGGCAGGCTGCTGACCGACGTGGATCAGCCGGTGATCCTGCACTGGCTCGGCGACATGTTCGACCCGGCGCTGGCGGGCTACTGGGGAGATCAGGATCTCGACCAGGCGGCCGACGCCGTGCTGGAGATCATCCACCACAACGCCGCCAAGGTCGACGGGATCAAGGTGTCGCTGCTCGACGCCGACCGGGAGATCGCGCTGCGGGCGAAGCTGCCGGCCGGCGTACGCCTCTACACCGGTGACGACTTCAACTACCCGTCGCTGATCGAGAGCGGATCGCACGCGCTGCTCGGCATCTTCGACGCGATCGCCGTGCCCGCGGCGGCCGCGCGTACCGCGCTCGACGCCGGGGACACCGCGAAGTTCCGCGAGATCCTGGATCCGACCGTGCCGCTCGCCCGGCACATCTTCGCTGCGCCGACCTACCACTACAAGACCGGCATCGTGTTCCTGGCTTGGCTCAACGGCCACCAGGACCAGTTCCGGATGGTCGGCGGGCAGGAGCGCTCGCGCAGCCTCGAGCACCTGATCGAACTGCACCGGCTCGCCGCCGAGTGCGGCGTGCTGAGCGATCCGGAGCTGGCCGCGGCCCGCCTCGCTTCCCTGGTGGCGCCGTGACCGCGCCGGACGCCGCCGACACGGCGCCCGAGGGCTTCCGGCTTTCGCTCAACACCGCCACGGTGAAGAAGGCGTCGCTGGAGACCGCCGCGCGGCTCTGCGCGGAGAACGGCATCAGCGGCATCGGCCCCTGGCGCGACGTGGTCGAGGCCGCCGGGGGCGCGCAGGCCGCGCGCAAGCTCATCGACTCGTACGCCTTGAGCGTGACCACGCTCTGCCGGGGCGGGTTCTTCACGACCGGGTTCGGTAAGAGCGCGACGCCGGAGGCGCGGTCGGCGGCGCTGGCCGACAACCGCGCGGCGATCGACGAGGCGGCCGTCCTCGGCACGGGCGAACTGGTGCTGGTCGTCGGTGGGCTGCCGGACGGGTCGAAGGACCTGCCCGCCGCCCGCCAGGCCGTCGCCGACGCCTTGGCGGAACTGGTCCCCTACGCGACCGACCGCGGCGTACGCCTGGCGATCGAGCCGCTGCATCCGATGTTCTGCGCCGATCGGGCGGTCGTGTCGACCCTCGGTCAGGCGCTGGACCTGGCCGCCCCGTTCGCGGCGGACGAGGTCGGCGTCTGTGTGGACACCTATCACATCTGGTGGGACCCCGACCTGTACGCCCAGATCGAGCGGGCGGGCCGCGAGGGCCGCATCTCGTCGTACCAGGTCTGCGACTGGGTGTTGCCGTTGGCGGAGGACGCACTGCTGAGCCGGGGCCACGTCGGCGACGGCCACATCGACTTCGCCCCGATCACCGACGCCGTACGCGCGGCCGGGTACGCCGGGCACGTCGAGGTGGAGATCTTCAACCAGGCCGTCTGGGACACCGATCCGGCGGTGACCGTGGCCACCATGGCCGACCGTCATCGGCGCTTCATCAAGCCGGCGGGGCCGCTGTGAGACTCGCCTTCTCGACGCTGGGCTGTTCCGGACTCCCCCTGCCCGAGGTCGTACGCCTCGCGCAGGAGACCGGCTGGCCCGGCGTCGAGGTGCGGGCGGCGACCGACGAACCAATCCACATCGGACTGTCGTACGCGGAGCGGGCGGCGGCCCGGGCGGAACTGGCGGGCGTCACCCCGCTCTGCGTCGCGAGCTACGTCAAGGTGGCCGCCGAGGGCGACGACGACGCCTGCGTCGCGGACGCGCTCGCCCACGCCGACCTGGCGAAGGACCTCGGCATCGCGGCCGTCAGGGTGTTCCCGGGCGCCTCGGCGCCTGCCGAGCTGCGAGCCACCCTGGGCGACAGTCTGGCCCGCGGTTTCTACCATCACGCCGCGCGTACCG
>NZ_JBFBAZ010000146.1:0-18794 GCF_040682475.1 Hamadaea sp. NPDC051192 | reverse complement strand
GGTACGCCGGTTACACCGCCTGGCGGATGATCGCCGCGTTCGCCGCGCCCGCCGACGGCGCGGTCACCTGGGGCCGGGGCGAACGGTTCGGCTTCGCGCCGATGACCGGCGGCCGGTTCTACTGCTTCGCCACGGCCACCGTGCCGGCCGGTGGACGCTGTCCGGACGGCGAGCACGCCGAGCTGCTGCGGCGCTTCGGCGACTGGCCCGAGCCCATTCCGGCGCTGCTGGCGGCGACCGCCCCGGAGGCGGTGCTGCGCCACGACATCACCGACCTGCCGGACCTGCCCAGCTTCGTCAGCGGCCGGGTCGCGTACCTGGGCGACGCCGCGCACGCCATGACGCCCAACCTGGGGCAGGGCGCGTGCCAGGCGCTGGAGGACGCGGTCACGCTCGCCCGTTGTGTGACCGCCGCGCAGGACGTTCCTACCGGGCTGGCCCGCTACGACGCGCTGCGGCGACGGCGTACGCAGACGATCGTGCGGCGTTCCCGGCGGCTGGGCCGGGTCGGGCAACTGGCTTCGCCGGTGGGCGTACTGGGCCGGGATCTGGTCGCCCGGCTGGTCCCGCCAGCGCTGACCCTGCGAGGGCTGGCCCCCGTGCTGCGCTGGGATGTGTGACCATCTGGCGCATGCCGGACTGGACCTACCATCCTCTGCGCCCGCTCGCGTCCGCTGTGCTGGGCGTACGCCGATCGCAGCGCGCCGCGTTGCACGGCTTGGCCACGCTCGTCTCGCTGCCGGGCGGAGCCGAGGCCGTCTCGGCGGTCTTCGACCACCCGGCGGTCCCGGCTGACCTGGCCGGCCGGTTCGGGGCCAGCGTGCCGGTGAGCGTGGCCCGCGACGCGATCCGGGCGCTTGCGGTGCAGGGGGCCTCGGTGATCGAGATCGGTCCCGTCGAGGCCGCGGATCTTCCAGCCGTACGCGCGGCGCTGGCCGGCCGCCGCTGCGAGGTCATCGGCCGGGCCGCCACGGCAGAGGTGGCCGAGCAGCTCGCGCCGCTGGTCGACCGCGTGATCGTCGGCGACCCGCCCGACGTCGTACGCCTGACCGAGCCGTCGATCGACGGGGCGCTGGCCGCCCTGGCCGACGAGTCGGCGACCGTGCTGGCGACCCCGGCCGTCCTGGTCGAAGCCGGGCCGGGCTGGTTCCAGCGGGTGATCGAGGCCCGGCAGCCGACCGAGCCCGCGCCCCGCGTACGCGACGCCGGGCTCGACCCGCGCCGGTGGCCCGCCTGGGTGTGGGGGCTGATCGTCGGCCTGGCCATGACCGGTGGCGGCCTCGTGGCGGCGGGAATCACGCTCGGCCCGGTGCTGCTCTGGTACGACCAGGACTTCCTCGGCATGAACCTGTCTGATGTGGACGCTGTGAACGCCCGGCTCGCCCATTTCCTGCAACACGACCGGATCACGATGGCGGGCGGCATGGTCGCGATCGGCATCCTCTACACCGGGCTCGCCTGGGGCGGCATCCGGCGCGGCTGGCCGTGGGCGCGGGTGGCGTACCTGGTCTCCGGGCTCATCGGCTTCCCGACGCTGCTCTACTTCCTCGGCACCGGATTCGTCGAGCCGCTGCACACCGCGCTGGCGGTCGTGCTGTTCCCGATGTTCCTGCTCGCCACCTGGCGACGGCCGGCGGTCGCCCGCTGGACGATCGCGCCGGAGGGCCCGGAACCCGAACGCCGCCGGGCGCTGGCCGGGCAGCTGCTGCTGATCGTCACGGGCGTCGGCCTGTTCGCCGGCGGCGCGACCGTGTCGATCGTCGGGCTGACCGGCGTCTTCGTCGACACCGACCTGGTCTTCCTGGGGACCGATCCGGCGTTCCTGGACGCGGCGAACCCGCACCTGGCTCCGTTCATCGCCCACGACCGGGCCGGGTTCGGCGGGCTGCTGATGGCCACCGCGGCGGCGATCGTGCTGCTCAGCCTGTGGGGCTGGCGGCGGGGCGAGGCGTGGGTGTGGTGGACGCTCGCCGGGGCGGCGACGGCCGGCTTCGCCCCGGCCCTCATCATCCACAAGGGAATCGGATACACCTCCTTCGAACACCTCTTCCCGGTCTACCTGGGCGTCGTCTTCAGCGTCATCGCGCTGGCTTTGTCGAACGCGTACCTGCGGGCGGGCCGGTAGCCCCGCGGTCTGGTAAGTTCCCATTGGGAACTCACTGGCCTGGGGAGGCTGCCGTGCGCGACGTCGTCCACACCATCCGCCGCTTGCCCGGCTGGCTGCGCGTGTTGATGATCGGCCAGTTCGTCAGCGCCGCCGGGTCGCTGGCCTGGCTCTACATGACGCTCTACCTCGTCGTCGACCGTGGCGTCAGCGCACCGACCGCCGGGCTCATCACCGCGGCGTACGGGGTCGGGGTGATCGCCGGAAACCTCGGCGGCGGCTGGATCGGCGACCGGTTCGGGCTGCGGCGCACGATGCTGATCGCGGTCGGCGGCTGGGTCGTCTGCTGCGCGCTCGTGCCGATCACCCCGATCACGGCGCTGCCGGTGCTGATCGCGGTGGCCGGGGCCATCGGCGGGATCAACCGGCCGGTCGGCAGCGCCCTGGTCGCCACCACCATCCCGGCCGACCTGCGCCGGGTCGGCATCGCCCTGTCCCGCTCGGTGTCCAACGCGGGCACCATCGTCGGCCCGCCGCTCGGGGCGCTGTTCGCGGCGTACGACTTCGGGCTGTTGTTCGCCTTCGACGCCGTGACCAGCGCGATCCTCTGGGTCGTCATCTTCGCGCGGGTGCCACGCCCGGCCGGCTCGACCGCGCATACCCGGGGCGGCGGCAGCATGATCGCGGCACTGCGCGCCCGGCCCGCGATCCTCGCGCTGCTGGCCGCGATCGTCGCCATCGACACCGTCTACCGGCTGCAGTACACGGTCCTGCCGCTGTGGCTGCGCGACCACGGCCAGCCGACCGCCGCGTACGGCCTGCTCATCTCGCTCAACTGCGTGCTCATCGTGCTCGCCGAGGCAGCCCTGGCGGCACGCCTGCGCGGGCACTCGGCGATCGCCGTCATCGGGGTCGGCTTCCTCCTCGTCGGGGCCGGATATCTGCTGCTCGGCACGGGGCTGGGCCTGATCGCGGCGGTCGCCATGATGATCGTGGTGACGGCGGGGGAGATGCTCTACAAGCCGACCGCGACCGCGTACGCCGCCGACGCCGCCCCGGACGGGATGGCCGGTCGCTACCAGAGCCTCTACGGCGCGGCGTCGATCGCCGGAATGACGTTGAGCCCGGCGCTCGGCACCGCCCTGTACGCCCACTCGCCGGCCCTCGTCTGGCCGCTGGGCGGTCTCCTCGCCATCGCCGTCGGCGCCGGTACGCTCGCCGCCGCCCGTCCGCGGCCGACTCCCGGACCCCGCCCGCGTCCGATTCCCGACCCCGACCTCGCCCAGCACCCGTCCTGACCGACGCCCGCAGATCACCGATCCGTCGGGATGAACCGCCCGGGCAGGCATGCCCATCCGTGATCTGGGCTGGACGGGAACAGGCCCGGGGCGCTGCTTTCGGCGTATCAAAAATGGGACATGAGGAGATGTCCGGCACGTTCCGGCGGCCTGACGCGGACCTCGCGGCCGGGACCGGGCAGAATGGGACGGTGAAGCGGCGCCGGGCCGCGAGCGGGAGCGGGAGGCAGGCGTGACGCAGACGGTGGTCGTGGCCGTGGACGGACCGTCCGGGTCGGGCAAGTCGACGGTTTCGAAGCGGCTCGCGGCGAAGCTGGACGCCCGCTACCTGGACACCGGGGCGATGTACCGGGCCGCCACCTGGGCTGTGTTGCAGGCGGACGCGCAGCTGACCGACCCGGACGGCATCTACAAGATCGTGAGCGCGGCCAACCTGGAGATCGTCACCGATCCGCAGGCCCCGTCGATCAGCGTCGACGGCGTCAACGTCGACGGCCCGATCCGGGGGCAGGAGGTCACCAAGGCGGTCTCCGCCGTCGCGGCCGTCCCCGCCGTTCGCCAGTTGCTCGTGGACCTGCAGCGGAAGATCATCGCCGAGGCGGGCCGGATCGTCGTCGAGGGCCGGGACATCGGCACCGTCGTCGCGCCCGACGCCGACCTGAAGGTCTACCTGACCGCGTCCGAGCACGCGCGCGCCGCCCGGCGCAGCGCCGAGCACGCCGCCGACCACGCCGCGACCGCCGCCGACCTGCGTCGCCGTGACCACCTCGACTCGACCCGCAAGACCGACCCGCTCAAGCAGGCGGCCGACGCGGTCGTCCTCGACAGCACCGAGCTGGGCATCGACGAGGTCGTCGCCGAGCTGCTGCGCCTGCTCGACAAGTGAGCGACCCCCCTGAATCCAGGGGCAGACCTCCTCGACAAGTGAAAGAAATCAACGTGTCTGAAGATATCGAGTGGGTCGAGGACGTCGTCGGCTCCGAGGACGGTCCCGCGCCGATCAACCCGGTCGTGGCCGTCGTCGGGCGACCCAACGTCGGCAAGTCGACGCTGGTCAACCGGTTCATCGGCCGCCGGCAGGCGGTCGTGGAGGACAAGCCGGGCGTCACCCGGGACCGGGTGGCCTACGACGCGTACTGGAACGGCCGCCAGTTCACCGTGGTGGACACCGGCGGCTGGATCCCGGACGCGAAGGACCGGGCGGCCGCGATCGCCCGGCAGGCGGAGATCGCCGTCGACACGGCCGACGTCGTCGTGTTCGTGGTCGACGCGACCGTCGGGGCGACCGATGTCGACGAGGCCGCCGTCCGCATGCTCCGGGCCAGCCGCAAGCCGGTGATCCTGGTCGCGAACAAGGCCGACAACAACGCCATCGAGATCGAGGCGACCAGCTTGTGGTCGCTCGGCCTGGGCGAGCCGCAGGCGGTGTCGGCTCTGCACGGCCGGGGTTCGGGCGACCTGCTCGACGCGATCCTGGCCGCGATCCCGGAGGCGCCGGTGATCGTCGAGGACCGTCCGCGCGGCCCGCGCCGGGTGGCGCTCGTCGGCCGGCCCAACGTCGGCAAGTCGAGCCTGCTCAACAAGCTGTCCGGGGAAGAGCGCTCGGTCGTGGACTCGGTCGCCGGGACCACTGTGGACCCCGTCGACTCGCTGGTCACCGTGGGCGGCGAGGTGTGGCAGTTCGTCGACACCGCCGGGCTGCGCAAGCGAGCCGGGCAGGCGAGCGGCACCGAGTACTTCGCGTCGCTGCGTACCCAGGCCGCCATCGAGGCCGCCGAGGTCGCCATCGTGCTGCTCGACTCCAGCGAGGTCATCAGCGAGCAGGATCAGCGCCTGCTCACGATGGTGGTGGAGGCCGGGCGTGCCCTGGTCATCGCGTTCAACAAGTGGGACCTCGTCGACGCCGACCGCCGCTGGTACCTCGACAAGGAGATCGAGCGGGAACTCAAGCGCATCCCGTGGGCGGCCCGGATCAACGTCTCCGCGCGTACCGGGCGAGCGGTCGACAAGCTCGCGCCCGCGCTGCGTACGGCGCTGGCCAGCTGGGAGCAGCGCATCCCGACCGGGCAGCTCAACCAGTGGCTGACGGCGCTGGTGCAGGCCACGCCGCACCCGGTCCGGGGTGGCAAGGCGCCGCGGGTGCTCTTCGCGACGCAGGCCGGCGTGGCTCCGCCGCGGTTCGTCATCTTCTCCACCGGTCCGCTGGACGCGGGATACGTTCGGTTCGTCGAGCGCAAGCTGCGGGAGGAGTTCGGCTTCGAGGGCAGCCCGATCGACATCTCCGTGCGTACGCGCCGGGAGGAGCGCGCCAAGAAGCGCTGACCGTTCGTCCGTCCTTTGGGGACTCAGGGACCCACCGGGATGTCGATCTCCTCTACCCTGTCCGGGTGGCTAAGCGCTGGAAGACAGTCGGGCTCGTCAGCGTCACGCTGGTCGTGCTCGCCGCGGCCGGGATCACCGGCCGCGTGCTGCTCCTCGACGACGGTCCCTACCTCGGCGTCGACGACGTCTGCGCGGCGCTCGGCAGCCCCGACGCCAAGGCGCTGATCGGCACGGCGGAGTCCGGCGACGACCCGGCCGCGGACCCGAGCGAGCACGCCTGCCGGTGGCGCAAGTCGCCGACCGCCGATTGGCAGCTGCACGCCAGCGTCTGGCTGGTCACCGCGACCTTCTGGTCGGGCGACGGGCGCGATCGGGCCGAAGACGAGTACGCCGGCAGCCGCGCAGCCGTCGAGCGATACGACCCGTGGGCCACCGATGGCCACACCGTGGCGGCGATTCCAGGTCTCGCCGACGAGGCGTACCTGCTGGTCTCCAAGCGGCACGTGGCGAAGTTCGTCCAGTGGCGCATGCTGCTTCAGGCGCGCAAGGCCAACGCCGAGCTGTGGGTCGTGCTGGAGACCGACCTCTACCCGGACGACGTTGCCAAGTCCGACCAGGAGCGCCTCCTCGCCGATTTCCGGGCCAAGGCGCCGGCCGCGATCTCGGACCTCGTGGCGGCACTGCACTGACGCGCCGGACTGTTCGGCAGCCGCGCCTCTAGGCTGAGGTCCATGACGGACGCCGCCCTTCCCCGCTTCGACGTACGCGACCAGGTCGCCCTCGTCACCGGCGCGGCCCGAGGTCTCGGTCGCGCGATCTCGCTGGCACTCGCCGAGGCCGGCGCGCACGTGGTGCTGGGTTTGCGGGACGTGAACGCCGACGGCGGTGTGGCCGAACAGATCGCCGCCCGGGGGCGACGCGCGCTGAAGGTGCAGATGGACGTGGCGCGGATGGACCAGATCGAACCGGCCGTCGCCGCGGCCGTCGCGGAGTTCGGCCGATTGGACATCCTCGTCAACAACGCCGGGATCGCGCCGGAGAACCTCGCGGAGAACGTCGTCGAGGCCGACTTCGACCAGACGCTGGCGGTGAACCTCAAAGGCACGTTCTTCGCCAGCCAGGCCGCGGGCCGGGTCATGATCCGGCAGGGCTACGGGCGGATCGTCAACCTCGGCTCGCAGGCGGGCGTCGTGGCGCTGCCGGGCGAAGCGATCTACTGCATGACGAAGGCGGCCATCGCGCACCTGACGAAATGCCTCGCCGTCGAATGGGGACGGCACGGGATCACCGTCAACGCGGTCGCGCCGACCTTCGTGCGTACGCCGGGCACGGCTGAGGTGCTGGCCGACGAGGAGTTCCGCGCGGACGTGCTGGAACGGGTGGCGGCGCTGCATCGCATCGGTGAACCGATCGAGGTCGCCGGAGTCGTGGTCTTCCTCGCCTCGCCGGCCGCCTCCCTCATCACCGGGGAGACCGTCGTCATCGACGGCGGCTGGACCAGCCGATAAGCCGCCTTCAGGTCGGTCAACGGCGTACCCGATAGCGCAGGTGAAGCACCCGGTTGCCCTGAACAACGACGTCTGGGCCGTCCAGCAGGTGCTGGGCGTCGACGGAGCCGAAGTAGCGCTTGCCGGAGCCGAACACGACGGGCGCGACGTCCATGCGTACCTCGTCGACCAGACCTGCGGCGAGGAATTGGCCGCCGACGTCGCCGGCGGCGACCTCGACAGTGCGGTCACCCGCAAGCTCCCGCGCCTTGGCCATGGCTGCCTCGATGCCGTCGACGAAGTGGAACGGCGCCTGGAGGTCCCAGCCCTCGGGCGCACCACGGTGACTCACCACGACCACATGGTCGATCCCGCTCGGAGGCGTCCCATCCCAGCCGTCGGTGATGTCGAAGGAGTGACGGCCTGCGATGGTCACCGCGATCTCGTCCCAGTACGGCCGGATGTGGTGGTAAGAGGCCTGCGACACCTTCAGAACGCCGCTGTCGTCCAACGGCACCTCGCCGCTGACCAGCCACTCGAAGATCGGACCGGGATCGTCGTTCTCCGCCGCGATGAAACCATCCACCGAGACCGACGCGTTCATGACCACTTTGCCCATGGATTCCTCCTCTGTCGTGGAGTTCCCAGTCTTGTGCGAAGTGAACTGACGCTCTTGTACGAAATCAATCGGCTGGGAGCGGCCAGCCGTCCAGGGCGTGGCCGGGATGATCGCGCAGGAATCGCTGCCGGACTTCGACGTACCGGGTCGGCGTGAGCCCGGTGAACTCCCGGAACTCGCGCACGAAGTGGGCCTGGTCGAAGTATCCGGCGCCGGCGGCGACCTCGCCCCAGTCGATCGGCGCAGCGACGTCGATCGCCAACACGGTGGAGCTGAAGCGGTAGCTGCGAGCCAGCCGTTTCGGCGTGACACCGACGATGGCCTTGAACCGCTTCGCCAGATACGTGCTGCTGGCGCGGGCCGCCACACCGATGTCGCTGATCGGCACTGTCCCGCCTGTCGCCGCGATGGCGCTGCTCATTCGGCGGACCAGGTCAAGACCGTCGATCACCCGCAGCCGTCGCACCAGTTCCTCCTCAAGCACCATCAGCATGTCGTGCGGTGCGTCGGCCAAGGTCAATCGGTGTCGCAACGCGGCGATAGCTGGCCGGCCCCAGATCTGCTCCACCGTTGCCGGCCGGTCGCACAACTCGGCCGCGGGCATCGGAAGGAACGGTGCCAGCCCCCACGGCCTGAAGTGGACGCCGACGGACCGGGTCGGGGTCGGGTAGCCGAACTCCCACGCTCGGGTGGGCGTGGTGACCGCGCAGCCGTCGGCGTACACCACGGCTTCTTCGTCGGTGCCTGCGCGGAGGAGAAACGGCGCCCCGAGGTTGACGATGAGCAATGGCGCGGGCGCCGCCGGCAGCAGCAACCGGGAGTAGGGCGGGACGCCCTCCAGGTAGTAGAGGTCGCCGATCAGCCCGTCCAGCGGCGGACCGGGCACCCTCGACACATACTTCACGGCGACATCATCGCCGAACTCGGCCGTTCAGCAGCGGTCCGGTAAGCGGCGGTGCGGTCGACAAGCAACCCGACCAGCCGGTTGCCGCTCAGAACTCGATCGCCAGACCTGGGGTGGCGACGCCGATCGGGCCGGAGAAGTTCTGCCGGGCCGCCGCGCGGGCGGCGTACGGGTCGGTGCCCGGTTCGAGGTGCGTCAGCAGCATGCCGCGTACGCCCGCCTCGGTCGCCTGAGCGGCCGCCTCGGCGGCGCTGGTGAGCATGCCCTTGGCGTCGTCCGGCACGGTTTCGGCGTACGTCGCCTCGGCGATCAGCAGCTGCGCCTCCCGGGCCAGCTCGATCACGGCCTGCCCGGGACCGCCGTCGCCGGTGTAGACGAGGGAGCGGCCGTCGGCGGTCAGCCGGATGCCGGCGTTGGGAACCCAGTGCGGCAGCAGCGCGGTGACGGCCTGGAACGGGCCGATGTCGAAGGCGTCGCCGGCCGTGAACTCCCGGATGTCGGCGAACTCGTCCAGCCAGCCGGGCCGGTCGAGGGCCATGACCGCGTCGATCGCGCCGGGCAGCGTGTAGATCGGCAGCGGCGCCGCCGCCCGGCCGCCGATGGCCCGCGCCCGCAGCAGCGGGTTCAGGTCGGAGCAGTGGTCGGGGTGCCCGTGCGTGATGTAGACCGCGTCGACCTGGTCGGCCGGGATGTGGGTGAGTAGTTGCGGCAGCGTGGCGTAGCCGAGGTCGAGCAACAGCCGGAAGCCGTCGTGCTCCACGAGGAATCCGCTGCAGGCCGAGGCCGGTTCGGGCCAGGCGCCGCAGCCTCCGAGAACGGTCAGCCGCATGCCCTGACCATAGCTTCCCGGCGCGCGGCGGGCCGAGTCGGAGGGCTGATATTGACAAAGACACAGCCATGAGGCCACTCTGAACACATGTTCAGAACAGACGTTCAGAACACCGACGTGGCCATTGTGGGCGGTGGGCTGGCCGGGATGGCGACGGCTTTGCGGCTCCAGGCGAGCGGGCTGTCCACGGTGGTCTTCGAGGCGCACGGCCACCTCGGCGGCTGCGCCGGCTACTGGCGGCACAAGGGCTTCTCGTTCGACGTCGGCGCGACCACCCTGGTCGACTTCGAACCCGGCGGCGTCGGCGCGGAACTGCTCGACAGCGTCGGCGCCCCGGCGATCGAGGGCGAGCACCTGCCCGGCTACGAGGCGTGGCTGCCCGACCGGACCGTCACGCTGCATCGCGACCACGAGAAGTGGCACGCAGAACGGCTCGCGAAGTTCGGCGACGACGCCAACCACCGCGCCTTCTGGGCCGAGCTGGACCGGATCGCCGACGTCTTCTGGCAGGCCAGCCGGAACGGGATCAAGCTGCCCATGCGCCGCCCCGCCGACGTGCTGCACAACCTGACCGCCGTCGGGCTCGCCAACGCACCACACGCTCTGAAGCTGCGCCAGACACTGCGGCATTCGATGCGAAAGCACGGAGTCGACGGGGACCGGGCGCTGAAGACCCTGCTGGGCATGCTCGTCGAGGACACCGTGCACAGCACGGTCGAGCGCGCGCCACTGATCAACGCCGCGCTCGGCATCACCATCCGCGGGGCCGGCCTGACCAGGCATCACGGTGGCATGCACGGCTTCTGGCGTACCCTCGTGGCCCATTATCGGAAGCTCGGCGGCAGGGACCGGACCGGGACACGGGTCCACCGCGTGCGGGCCGGGTTCGAGATCGAGACCAGCCGCGGGGTGACCCGCGCGGACCAGGTGGTGCTCGCGATTCCGGCGCCCGCCGCGCAGGCGCTGTGCGGCGACCTGCCGGTGGCCCGGCGGCTGACCCGCTACCTGGAGCGGGACCGGGGGGAACTGGGTGGGGCGGTGATCGTCTTCCTCGGGGTGCCCGAACGGGAGGTCGGCGACCGTCGCCTCACCCACCACCAGTTCTGCCACGACTACGCGCAGCCGTTCGGCGACGGCAACAACATGTTCGTCTCGGTGTCCGCGCCCGGCGACACGCTCAGTGCGCCACCCGGGCATCGCGCCGTCATGATCTCCACGCACACCTCGCTGCCCGGATGGTCCACCCTCGACACCGAGGGGTACGCGCAGCGCAAGAAGGAGATCGGCGAGCGGTTGATCACCCTGGCGCGGCGGGCGTACCCGGCGCTGGGGGAGCGGGCGGTGGTGGCCGAGGTCGGCACGCCGCGCGCCTTCGAGCGGTACGCCTTCCGCCCGGATGGCGCGGTCGGCGGCCCGCATCAGACCTTGCGCAACAGCAACCAGTTCGCCGTCCCGCATGACCTCGGCGGACGGGGTCTATGGCTCGTCGGCGACTCGACCTGGCCCGGACTCGGCACTGTCGCCTGTGTCCTCGGCAGCCGGATCGTCGCCGACGGAATCCTTCGGGAAAGGCGGCGGTCATGAAGTTGCCCACGATGCGCGAGTTGGGCGAAGATCTGCTGGTGACGACGCCCGCCCGCCGCAGGATCGCGCTGGCCCGGCCCTATCTCGGGGTCGCCGCCTTCGCGGCGGCGATGTGGCTCGGGCTCTGGTGGCTGACGCCGCTGATCGTCTTCGGGATCTTCGTCGCCGTCGTCACGGTCACCCACGACGTCGTGCACCGCACGCTCGGCCTGACCGAGCCCGAGACCGACCGCTGGCTGTTCGCGCTCGGCCTGGTGCTGCTGGAGAGCGGGCACGCGTACCGGATCACGCACCGGCAGCATCATCGGCTCTTCCCGAGCCCCGACGACCCGGAGGGCTACCCGGCCAACCTGTCGTTCGCCGGTGCGGTCTGCTACGGGCCGGTGTTCCTGGTCCGGCTGTGGAGCTGGGCGTTCGCCCGGTCGGGCCGGCGAGACCGGCTCTGGCTGCTGCTGGAGGCGGCGATCCCGGTCGCCGCCGTCGCGGGCGGAGTGCTCCTGTGGCCGGTCACGCCGGGCGTACTGGTCTATGCGGTGCTGGCGATCGTCGGCAGCTGGGTGTATCCGCTGCTCACGGTCTACCTGCCGCACCACGACTACGGCGACGAGCCGCTGCGGCAGACCCGCACGCTGCGCGGCCGGATCATCCCCGCGATCTTCCTCGAACTGACCTACCACCTCGAACACCATCTCTATCCGCAGGTCCCGAGCCATCACCTGCCGGAACTCGCCCGGCGTCTCGACCCGTTCCTCGCCCGCGCGGGCGTACAGCCGGTGGCGGTGCCATGACCTCAGGTCCCCGGGTCGCGGCCCGCGAGCGCATCCTGCGGGCGGCGATCCTCGCGCTGTGCACCCACGGGTACGCCGGAACGACCGCCCGGTCGATCGCAGCCCTCGGAGGGTTCGCCCCCGGCGTCATCTACTACCACTTCGCCGATCTCGACGAGGTGTTCACGGCGACCGCGGCGTACACGAGCGAACTGCGCGAGGAGCGCTACCGCACGGCCCTGGCCGACGTGACCAAAGCGGTGCCGCTCGTCGCGGCGCTGCGCACCCTGTACGCCGAGGACACCGAGTCCGGCCACATCGAAGCGGTGCAGGAACTCGTCGCCGCCGCCCGACCGGGGTCGCCGCTGGCGGCCGCGATGGCGGCGCAGACCCGGCAATGGGAACGACTGGCGGAGGAGATCCTGGGCCGGCTGCTGCGCGGCAAACCGTTGGGCCGCCTGGTGAACGTGCCGACCGCCGCCCGCGCCGCCGTCGCGTACTACCTGGGCATGCAGACGCTGACCCACCTCGACGGCGACCGCAGCCGGCCGGAAGCCGCGTTCGGGCAGGCCGCCCGGCTGGCCGCAGCGTTCGACAAACTCCCCACCCTCCGCCGCCGCCCCCGCCTCTCTCCCCGCTAACCCGCTCGCCCCGCCTCTCCCCGTTGATCATGGAGTTAACTGTGGTCTCGACGGCGTGTCGAGGGGGCAAACTCCATGATCAACGCCCCCGCGCGTGGGGGGTCAGCGCTGGTGGTATTCCATGGCACGCTCGATCGCGCGGTAGATCTTGGCGTACCGGGTGTAGTCCTCAAGACGCAGGAGCAGCAGTTCCGTGCCGGTGGCCGAGGCCCAGATCTCGTAGACCGCGTCGCCCTTGTCGTAGCTGTCGTCGACGCGGTGCAGCATCCATTCCCAGATCGCCCAGCCGAAGCCGCCCAGCATGAGGACGACGGCCAGCAGCAGCAGGGTGTTGCGCGGCACGTGTACGCCGCCGACGTTGGCCTCCGTGTACGCCGCGGAGACGAAGGCGATGAGGATGACGAGCCCGATGATTCCGGCGAAGGTCATGATCGTGTTGAGGATGCCGCGGCCGGCGGTGCGGCTGCGTACGCGCCAGGTCGCCGCGCTCTCGGAATGCCAGACGTAGTCGAGGTCGGACAGGCGCCAGCGCCGGTTCTCGATCTGCAGGTACGCGGAGGTCACCACGACCGTCGCATCCCGATAGAACGTGATCATGGTGGCCTCCGGAGGGCTCGCCCTCAACGGTACGAGCCGGTCGCAAGCCGAACTGCCACACTGGTCGGGTGCGGATCTCGGCGGCTCTCCTGTCCTTCCTGCTGACGGCCTTGGTGCCCGGCGCGGTGGCGCTCGTCCCGGGGGCGGCGTACGCCGAGCCGGGGGAGATGTCGGTCGCGTGCATCGTGAACGACGATCGGGTCAGCGAGCTGTCCGGGCTGGTGGTCACCGCGTCGGGCTACATCGCGATCAACGACTCGAACTGGGATCCCTCGGCGATCCGCATCTTCTACCTGGACAAGAAGTGCAAGCTCACCAAGTCGGTGGGCTATCCGACGGCGGCTCGGGATCCCGAGGATGTCCTGCTGGCCAAGGACGGCACGGTGTGGGTCGCCGACATCGGCGACAACTACAACGCGTCGGTCCGCCGCAAGACCATCGCGGTATGGAAGCTGGCGCCGGGGGCGAAGAGCCCGGTGATCTACCGGCTGGCGTACCCGGACGGGCCGCATGACGCGGAGACGTTGCTGCTGGCGGCGGACGGTACGCCGATCATCGTGACGAAGGAGCTGGGCGGGCGGTCGGAGATCTTCGTGCCGACCGGCCCGCTGGTGGCGAAGTCGGCCGACGGGGTGCCGTTGAAGCGCGTCGGGTATGTGCGCCTGCCGGATTCGCAGACGCCGAACTTCCTGGACAGCATCGGACGCCGGTTGGTGACCGGGGGAGCGGTGTCGCCGGACGGCCGTCATGTCGTGTTGCGCACGTACGCCGACGCGTTCGAGTGGGACGTGGTGGACGGCGACATCGTCAAGACGCTGACCGACGAGCAGCCGCGGGCGACTCCGTTGCCGGACGAGCAGCAGGGTGAGGCGATCGCGTACACGCCGGACGGGTCGGCGTTCGTGACCGCGTGTGACGAGCCGGCGGGTCCGACGACGTTGCGCCGGTATGTTCCGGCGGCGCGGCCGACCCCGTCTCCGCCCGCGTCGGCGTCGGGTGATCAGGAGCAGACGCTGGCGGTGGACGACGGCGGCCAGCCCAGCAATCGGCTGATGTTCGCCGTCGGCATCACCGGGTTGGTGCTGGTCGTCGTGGGGCTCATCGGGGTGGTGCTGCGGCGGCTGGCGCGCTGATCCAGCCGGCGGCCGGTTGGACGATGCGCGGGTCGCCGAGGATGCGCCGGTGTCCGAGGCCTTCGGTGAGGATCAGCTGGGACTGCGCGTACGCCTGGTGCAGCCGGTGAGCCTGGTCGACGCGGACGAACTCGTCGTCGCTGCCGTGCAGGATCAGCATCGGCTGGGTGAGCAGTTCGGGTCGGTGGTCGCTGCTGAGCCGGGTCCAGAGGTCGTCGCCGCCGCCGAGCATCTTCTCCATGCGCCGCCGGAGGTCGGCGGTGAGCTGCTGGCGGAGTCCGAGTTGGCGGGCGAACTCGGCGATCAGGTAGCTGAACTCGCTGATGCCGCTGACGGTGACGATCGTGTCGGCGCGTACGCCGGTACGCATGGCGTGGAACGCGGTCAGAACGCCGAAGGAGTGCCCGACGATGCCGCGGAAGTCGCCGTGGCGTTCCTGGACGGCGTGGACGAGGCGGGCGTACTGCAGGATCGTCGTGGTGTCGCCGCCGGAGTCGCCGTGCCCGGGGGCGTCGACGGTGATCGCGGTGTAGCCGCGCTGGGCGAGTTCGGTGGCCAGGGCGGCGTATCGGCTGCCGCGAGAAGCCCAGCCGTGCAGGAGCAGGACGGGCCGGTCGCCGTCGCCCCAGCGGTAGCCGGCGACGCGTACGCCGTCCACCGTGTACTGCTCCCGGACGGCGGCGGCATGGGCGGCCTGCTCGCTGGGGTGTACGCGCGCCCGGCGGGTGGGGCGGCGGAACAGTTCCCAGGCCAGCCGGCGGGCGAGGGGCGGGGCGGCCACGGAGGCGGCGTTGAGGAGCCCGCCGGTGAGCTTGTAGGCGGTCGTCATGGGCGGAGCCTAGCAATAAATAAGACCGACCGGTCGGTTATGTATCTCACATGGCAGGTTATTGAGGGAGTTGACTCTTTCGTAATCTCGATGCGGCCCTTAGATTGGTCCGGGAGCGCTCCCACGCCCATGGGAGTGCCCGTCCATGAAGGAGAAACCCGTGCATTCGTCCCCCCGCACGAGGCTCGCGGCGGTCCTCGCCGCCGCGACGGCCGCCCTCGCGGCCACCGCCGTCGGCCTGCTGGCCGGCGGTGAACCGTCCTACGCCGGCACGCTTTCCGGCACCTTCTACAAGGATCCGAACAGCCGCGTCCTGCAGTGGCTGGCGGCCAACCCCAACGATTCGCGGGCGGCCCTGATCCGCGACCGCATCGGCGCCCAGCCACAGGGCAGATGGTTCGCCAGCTGGAACCCCAGCACGATCCAGTCCGAGGTCTCGGCGTACGTGTCCGGGGCCAACGCCGCCAACCAGATCCCGCTGGCGATCGTCTACGAGATCCCCAACCGCGACTGCGGCGGCGCCAGCGCCGGAGGCGCGCCGGACTTCACCCAGTACCGCTCGTGGGTCGACTCCTTCGCGCGCGGGCTGGGTACGCGTACCGCGGTGGTCCTGCTGGAGCCGGACTCGATCGCGTTGCAGTCCTGCCTCAGCAGCACCGAGCTGGCCAACCGCAACTCGGCGCTGGCGTACGCGATCAGCACGATCAAGACGAACAACCCGAGCGCGAAGGTCTACCTCGACGCCGGGCACTCGGCCTGGAACGGCGCGTCCGACCAGGCGCAGCGACTCGTCAACGCCGGCGTACGCAGTGCGGACGGCTTCTACAGCAACGTGTCCAACTTCCGCTGGACCGCCGACGAGATCGCGTACGGCAAGAACGTGCTGAACGCGATCGGATCGTCGAACCTGCACCAGGTGATCGACGTCAGCCGCAACGGCAAGGGCCCCAACGGCAGCGAGTGGTGCGACCCGGCGGGCCGTGGCGTCGGCGTGCCGCCGACCACCAACACCGGTGAGGCGACCGTCGACGCGTTCGTGTGGGCCAAGCCGCCGGGCGAGGCCGACGGGTGCGCCGCGGCCGCCGGGACGTTCGTGCCGGACCAGGCGTACCAGCTGGCCCTGAACGGGGTGGTCCCGACCGCGACCGCGACGAGCAGCCCGACCGCGAGCACCAGCCCGAGCGCGAGCACCAGCCCCAGTGCCAGCACCAGCCCGAGCGCGAGCACGAGCCCCAGTGCCAGCACCAGCCCGACCGGCACCGCCTCCTGCTCGGTGGCGTACCGGGTGGACAGCCAGTGGACCAACGGGTTCACGGCCACGGTGACGATCACCAACCGGGGTCCGGCCATCAACGGCTGGACGTTGACCTTCTCGTTCACCGGCAGCCAGATCATCACCAACGCCTGGAACGGCGGGGTCACCCAGTCCGGCGTCACGGTCACCGCCAAGGACGTGGGCTGGAACGGCTCGCTGGCCACCGGCGGCACCGCGAGCTTCGGCTTCCAGGCCACCTACAGCGGAACCAACGGCACGCCGACCGGATTCAAGCTCAACGGCGTGGCCTGCTCCTGAACCTTCCGTCCTCTCCGGAAGAATGCGGCGTGACCTGCGAGATCCGCGGGTCACGCCGCAATCGTTCCACGGGGGAATCATGCGCATCCGCGCTATCACGCTGGCCGTCGCCAGCCTCATCGCCGTCACGCCGGCCCACGCGTACGCCGCTTCGCCGCCCGATCCGATCGCCTTCGTGCGCAACGGAAACGTCTGGGTGCGTACGGCGAGCAAGACGTTCCCGGTCAGCCAGCACGGGCACGCCGTCTGGCCGCGGCTGTCACCGGACAAGACCGAGGTCGCGTACGCCGAGAGCGGCAACATCACGGTCGCCTACATCGGGGGCGGGCCGGAGAACGTCTACACCACGGAGTTGACCCACGGTAAGGACGCCGGCGGCCCGGCCTGGTCGCCGGACGGCCGGTTCCTCGCCTACCGGGCCGGGGACGTCTACAGTGGAATGCTGACGATCCTGCGGCTCGGCTCGGCCGAGAGCGGCCACGCCGCCGGCCGCACCAGCAGCCGAGTCGTCGCCGGGCGCCAGGAGCGGACCGCCGCGCCTCGGGCCGGATTCGACCAACTGCGGCACGCCAACACGCTGGACTGGTCGCCGGACGGCACGTCGATCGCCTTCCCGGGCGGGGACTGCTGGGGGATCTACGACGACTGCCTGACGGTGCTGAATCTCGCGTCGAACAAGGAGACCACCATCGCCGCCTGGGGCGGAGGCGGCGCGGAGCTGTCCGGCTTCGCCACCACGCCCCGGTTCAGCGGCGACTCGCGCAAGCTGTTCTGGACCCAGCAGGAGGACGTGATCGACCAGCCCGATCCGAGTCCGCTGCGGAGCTACGGCTACAACCTGGCGACCGAGCAGCGCTGGCAGATCGGCGCCGACGGGGACACCGTGCCGGTGCACCTGGGCGGTGGACGGTTCGTCGTCACCGCCCGGCACGCCGGAACGAGCTGGGTGGCGTATCTGAGCGGGACGGCGCACACCTGGCTGGCGCCGGGCGAGCAGGCCGACGCCCGCCGGGGCTGACTTCACAGCCGACTCCCAGCCCGAGCGGCTAGGGTGCGTTGGATGCAGCAGATGACCTGCCCGAAGTGCCAAGGCGCGATGCGCCAGTATGAGCGCAGCGGGGTAGTCGTGGATCAGTGCTCCGAGTGCCGGGGGATCTTCCTCGACCGCGGCGAGCTGGAGAAGCTCGTCGACGCGGAGAACTCGTTCCACGGCTCGGCCCAGCCCGCGCAGACCCAACCGCAGCCGCCGCAGTACCAGCAGCAGGCTCCTCAGCACCAACAGCAGTATCAGCAACAGCAGTATCAGCAGCAGCACTACCAGCAGCCGCGATACGAGGAGCGCCGGTACGGCAGCGACGGCTACGGCCACGACTACCACCACAAGAAGAAGAAAAAGGGCAGCTTCTTCGAGGAACTGTTCGACTGACAGCCTGTTGTGCAACCGGTTGGGTGGCACAACAGCGCCCTTCTCGGGCGTCCTTGCCGCCGACCAGCCCGTCCTGGGTTGGTCGGCGTTGGGGTTCCTGCGTCAACGGGGCGGGTTTCACTGGCGGGCTGATGTCCGCCGGTCAGAGCCGTCCCTCGGCAAGGCGTTGATAACCGGGCCTCGCACTTAGGGGTCCCGGATCTGGGCATCATGCTGCTCGCCCCAGACAGCGAGATTCACGGCGGCATTCACGTCTCGGTCAGCCTGATGGCCGCACGTGGTGCAGGCGAACTCCCGCTGCGACAACAACAGGCTGGCAGCCACGGCACCGCACGCCGAGCAGGTCTTGCTGGAGGCGAACCACCGATCGGCGATCATGACCTGCCCGCCCGCCCACAGTTGCTTGTAGCCGACCATCCGCGCCAACTGCGCCCAGCCCGCGTCGCTGATCGACCGGGCGAGCCACCGGTTTCTCACCATGCCTGCCGTGTTCAGGTCTTCCAATACCAGCCGGTCGTGGGTTTTGACCAGCTGGTTGGCGACCTCATGCAGCGCGTGGGCGCGAATGTCTTTGATCCGCCGGTGGCAGCGGGCCAGCCGCGCCACCGCCTTGCCCCGGTTGATCGATCCGCGCCGAGCCCGCGACACCCGCCGCGACAGGCGTCGCAACCTCGGCAAACT
>NZ_JBFBAZ010000145.1:0-18895 GCF_040682475.1 Hamadaea sp. NPDC051192 | reverse complement strand
ATTCAGCACATGCGCCCTGGCCATTAGCCCTCCTCAACCAGCCCGTACCTGGATCAACGACCATTTGCACGGACTGGTTGAGAAGAAGCCGCCGAGACAACAGTTAACTCCATGATCAACGGGGACAGGGCGGGGGCGGGGACAGGGTGGGGTGGGGTGGTTAGTGGTGGCGGGACAGGGTGGTGGGGGTGGTGGTGGGCGAGGAGGGAGAGGAGGGGGTGGCGGTGAGGGCGGCGAGTTTCTCGCCTTCGACGTCCACGTTGGGCAGGATCTTGTTCAGCCAGCGCGGCATCCACCACGCGGCCTTGCCCAGCAGCGACATCAGCGCCGGGATGATGGTCATCCGGACCACGAACGCGTCGACCAGCACGCCGAACGCCAGCGCGAAGCCGATGGACTGGATGAGCGTCTCGCTGGAGAAGACGAACCCGCCGAAGACGCTGATCATGATGATCGCGGCCGCGGTGACGACCCGGGCGCCGTGCCGGAAGCCGGTCACGATCGCCCCCCGGGCCGACGCCCCGTGGACGTAGTCCTCGCGCATCCGGGTCACGAGGAACACCTGATAGTCCATCGCGAGTCCGAACAGGATGCCGATCAGCAGCACCGGCAGCATGCTCATGATCGGTCCGGTTTCCTCGACGCCGAAGACCGAGCTGAGCCAGCCCCACTGGTAGACGGCCACCACAGCGCCGAAGGTCGCCGCGACGCTGAGCAGGAAGCCCAGGGTGGCGGTCAACGGCACCAGGATGGATCGGAAGACGAGCAGGAGCAGCAGGAACGCCAGTCCGACGACGACGCACAGGTACGGCACGAGCGCTTCGCCGAGGCGAGCCGAGACGTCGATGGCCAGGGCGGTCTGGCCGGTCACCGACACGGTCGCGCCGGTGGCGGCCTTCAGGTCGCCGGCTTGGTCGCGGATCGCGGTCACCAGGTCGGCCGTCTTCTCGTCGTTCGGGCCGGTCTTCGGGATCACCGCCAGCAGCGCCGTGTGGCCGTCCGGGCTCACGCCGGTCGGTGAGGCGTACAGGACGTTGTCGACCTTCATCAACGCGCCGGCCAGGGTCGCCGACGTGGTCTGCGGGTCGCTGCCCGTGGGCAGCTCGGCCACGACCACCAGCGGCCCGTTGAAGCCAGGGCCGAAGCCCTCGGACATCAAGTCGTACGCCTTACGCTGCGTGGTCGACGAGGCCTGCATGCCGTCGTCGGGCAGCCCGAGGCGCAGGCTCGCCGCCGGAACCGCGAGTGCGGCGAGCCCGGCGACCGCGAGGATGAGCGCGGGCACCCGGAAGCGGACGATGAACTTCGCCCAGCGCTCGCCCATCGGCGTCGAACCGGCCTCGTCCGACTCCGGATCCGGCGTACGCCGGCCGAACAGCCGCCCGCGGACGAGCCGGGTGCCGGTGAACCCGAGCAGCGCCGGGAGCAGCGTGATGGCGACCAGCACCGAGACTGCGACGGTCGCGGCGGCGGCCAGACCCATGCTGCGCAGCAACGGGATGCCGACGACCGAGAGCGCGGCCAGCGCGATGATCACGGTCAGGCCGGCGAAGACGACGGCGGATCCGGCGGTGCCGACCGCACGGCCGGCGGCTTCCGGGCCGTTCTTGCGTACCAGCAGCTCATGCCGGAAGCGGGAGACGATGAACAGGGAGTAGTCGATGCCGACCGCGAGGCCCAGCATGAGCGCGAGGATCAGGCTGTTGGAGTTGATGTCGAACCAGCGGGCGGCCAGCGCGATGCCGGAGATGCCGACGCCGATGCCGGTGAGCGCGGTGAGCAGCGGCAACCCGGCCGCGATCAGCGAACCCAGGGTGACGACGAGCACGACGGCGGCGATGACGATGCCGAGCACTTCGACGATGCCGGTCTCCGGGTTGGCGCGCAGGGCGTCGCCGCCCACCTCGACGGTCAGCCCCTGGTCCCGGCCGAGCTGGGCGGCGTCGAACAGCGCCTCCCGGTCGGAGTCGGTCAGCGCCATGCCCTGTACGCCGTAGGTGACCTGGGCGAAGGCGTACCGCGGGTTGTCCGGCGAGATCGTCTTCGCGGTGTAGGGGTCGGCCACGTTGGCGACCTGGGGCGCCTTGTTCAGGGCGGCGACCACGGCTCCCACCGCGCTCTGCACGGACGGGTCGGCGACCGTCTTGCCTTCCGGCGCGACGAAGACGACCCGGGCGCTCGCCCCACCGGCGTGCGCCTCGGGGAACCGTTCGCTCAACTGGTCGATCGCCTGCTGCGATTCGGTGCCCGGAATACTGAAGTCGTTACTGGTCTTGCCGGCGAAGAGGGCGGCGCCGGCGCCCGCGACGGCGAGGAACACCACCCAGACCGCCAACACGAGCCACCGTCGGGCGTACGCGAACCGGCCGATTCGATAGAGGAACGTTGCCATCGGAGCACTCCAATATAAGAGGTAGGCAGCCGTCATCACGACGAAACACGCAGTTCACGGTGGGTGAAAGGCGCTCGCCTCTGCCCCTCAAACTAGCCGATCGGCAAGGCAGCGACAAGCCGATCGGCAAGGTCACACCTTGCCGATCGGCTAGCTGGCACACTTGCCGATCAGCTAGCTTTGACGGAAGGCATTCAGCGTCCTTAGAGTGAATCAGCGCTGGTAGGGAGGACGCCGTGACGGGATTGGCGGAAGCCGGACCGCGGGGTCAGGAACGCACCCGGCAACGCCTGCTGGACGAGGCGTGCCGGCTGTTCGCCCTGTACAGCTTCGCCGGGACGTCGCTGCAGATGATCGCCGACCACCTCGGTGTGACGAAGGCCGCTATCTACCACCACTTCAAGACGCGCGACGACATCCTCACCGCGGTGATCCAGCCCGCCATGGAGGAGCTGCGCACCATCATCGAGACGGCCAAGGCGCAGCGTACGCCGTCGAGCCGGGCGGACACGATGCTGCGCGGGTTCGTCGACCTGACCGTCAAGCACCGCCGTCTCATCGGGATGATCGGCACCGACCCGGGCATCACCAGCGCCCTGCAGAGCCATCCGGACATCGCCGAGCTGCTCCAGCAGCCGGGCGAGCTGCTGATGTCCGACGACTCTCCCGGCTCGGAGGTCGCCGCGACGGTGGCTCTCGCCGGGATCGCCGCCGCCGCGTCCTCCCCCGTCCTGCAACGGTTCGACGACGACGCCATGCGTGAGCAGCTGCTCGCCACCGGTCGCCGGATCCTGGGGCTGCGCGCGCGGCGTTCCTGACCGCAGACTGCAACCCGTGACGGGGGCCTGGCCGTGTCCCAGGCGACCCATCCCCACGATCACGGGCGGTAGCAGTGGATTTCGCGGAGTTCTACCAGGCGACCTCACCCCGGACGCTGCGGTATGCGTACGGGCTGACGGGTGACCTCGCCCAGGCTCAGGACGTCGTCCAGGAGGCCTACATCCGCGCCTGGCAACGCTGGCGGCGGCTCAGCGGGTACGACGACGCCGAGGCGTGGCTGCGACTCGTGGTCTCCCGGCTCGTCTTCGACTGGTGGCGGCATCTGCGCGTACGCCGTAACGCGCCGGTCGAGTCGCCGGCCCCGGTGCCACCGCCCTCGGAGGACACGATGCTGGTCGTGGCGGCCCTGAAGAAGCTGCCCGAACGGCAACGGCAGGCGCTCGCGCTGCACTATCTGCTCGACGTCTCCGTGGCCTCGATCGCGGCCGAGTTGGGCGTCAGCGAGGGAACCGTCAAGTCGTGGCTGTCGCGCGGCCGGGACAACCTCGCGACGGTCCTCACCGCGGAGATGTCGCAGGCCCGCATGGGCTCCGCTGCCGACGTCGCGGAACTCGGCCGCCGCCGACGGCGTACCCGGGTAGCGGCGACGGTGACCGCCGCGGGGCTGGTGGTGATCGCGGTGATCGTGCTGACGACGGCCGTGCTGGGCCGGAACCGCACGATGCCGCCGCCGCCCACGATCAATCCCACCGGGAGTCCGATGGTCTTCTCGCCGTTGCGCCGCGTGGGCTCGATGCCGCTGAACGGCTTGGCGTATCCGGAGGTCGCGATCCAGAACGGGCGCGCCTACGTGATCGACACCGCCGGACCGGGGGTGCGAGTGCTGGCCATGAATCTGGCGGACGGCAGCCAGGCCTGGCCGCGCGTGGATCTGCCGCCCGTCGGGTCGGCGGACTCCGTTCTGGTCGGCCGGGTCCTGGTCACGCCACAGGTGGTCATGGTCCTCACCGGCACCACGACCCGAGGCGTCACGACGACGACCGCGTACGCGATCGACCCTGCCACCGGGCAGAAACGCTGGTCCCGCACCAGTTCCGCGGAACCTGACGACGTCCAGATCTTCCCCGGCGTGGCCGTGTTCGCCGACCGCGCGGCCGGCACTGTCATCGGCGTCGACCTGCGCTCCGGTGACACGCGCTGGCAGGTGGCCACACCGGTGAACCGGGTCTTCGGCATGACGGTCCCGGCCGACCTCGCCCGCTCGGACCTCGACACCGGCACACCCACGATGAGCAACAGCGAAGGTCGGCTGTATGTGTCGGACGGCAAGGAGACGATCACCGAGTACGCGGCGTCGACGGGCAACCCGACCGGACGCGCCTGGCACGGGATCCCGCCCAACGACGGCTTCCTGGCGTACAACGGGGACATCTTCATCCGCAGCGCACGGGAGCTGTATCGGCTGCACGTCGCCGACGGCAAGCTCACCAAGGAGTACGCCGGCGGCGGGGTGACGGCGATGTCGCCGTGCGGCCTGGCGGACATCTGCCTGATCGACGTGGCCGAATCCGGCGGCCACAACGTCGTCGCCGTCCACGACGGCCAGGTCAAATGGACGGTCTCGGTGCCCCGCGCGACCCGGCTGGCCCCGGTCGGCCTCGCGCTGCGGGTCGCCGGCAACGCCGCCAACGACGGCGTCGTCGTGCTCGACACGGGCGGCCGGGAGGTGGTGCGTACCAAGGAGGACAGTCGGGTGCTGCGGCTGGACGCGGGCAACCTCCTCGTCTGCGAATGGACCAACGAACGGTCGGTCCAGCTGTCGGGCGCACCGGCGGGGGCTCCGCAGTTGGAGTCGCTCGGCGGGCTGGACACCGCGCAGGGGCAGCTCGCCGCCGAGGGGACGGCGCTGGTGGCCGTCGTCGACGGCGACCTCGTCCTCTACTCGATGACCTCCTGACCTCCCGCCGCGCCGTGACGCTCTGCGCGTTGATCATGGAGTTAACCGTTGCCTCGACGGCGTGTCGAGGGTGCGAACTCCATGATCAACGCGCAGCGGCGCAGGCGAAGATCGGTACGATCTGCGGTTTTGCCGATCAAATGGGCGGGTAGCAGGCAGGATGGGAAGGAGACGACAGAAAGGGCGACCATGCTCGCGTTGACGGTCCGGCCTGGACAAGCCGATTCGCTGGAAGTCAGTGAGATGCCCGAGCCGCAGCCCGGCCCGGGTGAGCTGCTCGTCGACGCGGTCGCGGTGGGCGTCTGCGGCACCGACCGGGAGATCGCCGACGCCGAGTACGGCTGGGCGCCCGCCGGCGAGGATCGGCTCATCCTCGGTCATGAGTCGCTGGGCCGCGTACGCACAGCGCCCGCCGGATCTGGTTTCGCCGAAGGCGACCTGATCGTCGGGGTGGTGCGGCGGCCCGACCCGAAGCCGTGCGGCGCCTGTGCCCGGGGCCAGTTCGACATGTGCCGCAACGGCGAGTACACCGAGCGCGGCATCAAGGAGATCCACGGCTACGCCAGCCAACGCTGGACCGTCGAGCCCGAGTACGCCGTGAAGCTGCCCACCGAGCTGGGCGAAGCCGGTGTACTCATGGAACCGACCTCGGTCGTGGCCAAGGCCTGGGAACAGATCGACCGGATCGGCGGCCGAGCCTGGTACGAGCCGCACACCGTGCTGGTCACCGGGGCCGGCCCGATCGGGTTGCTCGCCGCGTTGCTCGGTGTGCAGCGCGGGCTCGACGTCCACGTGCTGGACATCGTCACCGACGGCCCGAAACCGGCGGCGGTGGCCGCGCTGGGCGCGACCTATCACAGCGAGCCGATGGACCGGCTGACCGAGCGGCTCAACCCCGACGTCATCGTCGAGGCGACCGGAGTGTCCTCCCTGGTCCTCGAGGCCATCGGCGGCACCGCCGAGTACGGCATCGTCTGCCTGACCGGAGTGTCCGTGGCCGGCCGGAAGATCAGCGTCGACATCGGCGGCGCCAACCGGTCCATGGTGCTGGAGAACGACGTGGTCGTCGGCTCGGTCAACGCCAACCTCAGCCACTTCCAGCAGGCGGCCGACGCCCTCACCCGAGCTGACCGGGCGTGGCTGGAATCGCTCATCACCTCGCGCAGCTCGCTGCAGGACTACGCCCACGCCTTCGAACCCGATCCGAACGGGATCAAGCATGTGATCGACATTTCCTGACACACCCCCGGGGAGGCGCCCATGCCCGACCGTCAGATCAACATCCTCCAAGGCCGCACGTTCATGGTCAGCGACGAACGCGGCGACGTGGCCCCCAACTACGACCTCCCGGGCGGCTTGTTCTTCCGGGACATGCGCCACCTGTCGCGCTGGGAGCTGCGGCTCAACGGCCGCCCGCTCGCCGCGCTGTCGGGCCAGCCCGTCGAGTACGACGAGGCGGTCTTCTACCTCCAGCAACCGACCGGCACCGTGTACCTGAACCCGTCGCTGTCCGTGCTGCGCCGCCGGCACGTCGGCGAAGGCGTACAGGAGCAGCTCACGGTCACCAACCACGGGGCGCGGCCGGCGGTCCTCGAACTCTCGCTGCTGTTCGAGGCCGACTTCGCCGACATCTTCGAGGTCAAGGACAAACAGGGCAAGACCGGCCGGCACTACCGGCGCATCGAGAAGGGCGCGGTCGTGCTCGGCTACGAGCGCGGCGAATTCCGGCGCGAGACCCGCGTCAAGGCGCCGGGTGCTCGCTTCACCGAGCAATCCATGTCGTACGCCTTGGAGCTGGCGCCGACCGAGACGTGGAGTACGGAGATCGAGATCTCGGTGGCGACCGCCGCGATCCGGCCCGTCCCGCACCTGGACCATCGGCCGCAGATGCCGGTCAGTCTGGAGGACTGGCTGGCGCACGCACCGGAGCTGGACACCGACTGGGACGATCTGGTGCACACCTACCGGCGCAGTCTCATCGACCTGGCGGCGTTGCGGTTCTATCCGGACACCGTGCCGGACGCTTCGCTGCCGGCCGCCGGGCTGCCCTGGTTCATGGCGTTGTTCGGGCGCGACAGCCTGATCGTGGGCTACCAGACCCTCCCGTACGCCCCGGAGCTGTGCCGCACGACGTTACGGGCGCTCGCCGCCCAGCAGGCATCCACGATGGACGACATCCGCGACGCCGAACCGGGCAAGATCCTGCACGAGCTGCGGCACGGCGAGCTGACCTACTTCGGCCAGCGCCCACAGTCGCCCTACTACGGCAGCGCCGACAGCACGCCGCTGTTCTTGATCGTGCTCGACGAGTACCACCGGTGGACCGGCGACAGCGCGACGGTCCGCGACCTGGAACCGCACGCCCGAGCGGCGATCCAGTGGATGCGGGAGTTCGGGGACGCCGACGGCGACCTGTTCATCGAGTACGCCACCCGCAATCCCGAGCAGGGCCTGGTCAACCAGTGCTGGAAGGACTCGTGGAACGCGATCGTGCACCCGGACGGGACGCTCGCCACCCTGCCCCGGGCCACCTGCGAGATCCAGGGGTACGCCTACGACGCCCGGCTGCGAGCAGCCCGGCTGGCCCGGGACTGCTGGAACGATCCCGCGCTGGCGTCCGCACTGGAGGCCGAGGCGGCGGCGTTGCAGGAGCGGTTCGTCGACGCCTTCTGGCTGCCCGACGAGGGGTTCTACGCGCTGGCCTTGGACGGCCAGAAACGCCCGGTGCCCACGCTCACCTCGAACATCGGCCACCTGTTGTGGAGCGGGATCATCCCGCCGGACCATGCGGCATCGGTCGTGGGGCACCTGATGAGTCCGGCGATGTTCTCCGGCTGGGGCGTACGCACGCTCGCCGACGGGCTGACCGCGTACAACCCGATGGAGTATCACAACGGGACGGTGTGGCCGCACGACAACGCCATCGTCGCCGCCGGGCTCGCCCGGTACGGCTTCCGTGAGGAGGCGGCCGTGATCGCGGAGGCGATGCTGACGGCGGCCGCGCTGTCCGGGTTCCGCCTGCCCGAGGCGCTCATCGGGACGGCCCGCGACCTGACGGAGATCCCGATCGCGTACCCGTCGGCGTGCTCGCCGCAGGCCTGGGCCGCCGGTACGCCGCTGATGCTGCTGCGGACGCTACTCGGCCTGGAGCCGGACGGGGACCAGCTGACCGCCGACCCGTACCTGCCGTCGCGCTGCGCCCGGCTGATGCTGCGCGGCGTACCGGGCGCGTGGGGGAAGGCCGACGCGGGCGTGTAGGACTGAGGCATGTTCCTGACCTTCCTGGAGTGCCCCCGCTGCGGCGCGCAGCATGACGCCGACCAGCCGCAGAACCTGTGCACCTGCGGCTCTCCCCTGCTGGCCCGCTACGACCTGCCCGCGATCGCGAACGCGGTCGAGCCGGGTGACGTCGAACGGCGAGGCGCGGACCTGTGGCGGTACCGGGAACTGCTGCCGGTCCGCTCGGCCGAGCACGTCACCACGCTCGGCGAGGGCTGGACGCCGCTGTGGCCCGCCGCCCGCTACGGTCCCGCGATCGGGCTGAACCGGCTGCTGGTCAAGGACGAGGGCCTGCTGCCGACCGGCGCGTTCAAGGCGCGGGGCGCTGCGGTCGGCGTATCCCGGGCGAGGGAGCTGGGCATCCGGCACGTGGCGATGCCGACCAACGGCAACGCGGGCGCGGCCTGGGCGACGTACGCCGCCCGCGCCGGGCTCGCCGCCACGATCGCCATGCCCTACGGCGCGCCGGTCATCACCCGGCAGGAGTGCCTGGTCGCCGGGGCCGATCTGCACCTGGTCGAGGGCGTCATCAGCGATGCCGGGCGGCTCATCGCGTCCCTGATCGCCGACGCCGACGGGGCGATCTTCGACGTCTCCACGCTCAAGGAGCCCTACCGCATCGAGGGCAAGAAGACGATGGGGCTGGAGATCGCCGAGCAGCTGGGCTGGCGTACGCCGGACGTCATCCTCTATCCGACCGGGGGCGGCGTCGGGCTCATCGGCATCCACAAGGCGCTGCTCGAACTGCGTACGCTCGGCTGGCTGCAGGGCGAGCTGCCCCGGTTGGTGGCGGTGCAGTCGACCGGCTGCGCG
Organism: Hamadaea sp. NPDC051192; assembly: GCF_040682475.1. Taxonomy (NCBI): domain Bacteria; kingdom Bacillati; phylum Actinomycetota; class Actinomycetes; order Micromonosporales; family Micromonosporaceae; genus Hamadaea; species Hamadaea sp. NPDC051192. The sequence continues at coordinate 9,674 of NZ_JBFBAZ010000145.1, read as the reverse complement.
CCGGTGGTGAAGGCGTACGACGCCGGGCTCCGTCAGGTCGAGGCGTGGCCCGACGCGTCCACCGTGGCCTTCGGGATCAACGTGCCCAAGCCGCTGGGCGACGAGTTGATCCTCGACGCGATCGCCGAAAGCGGCGGCACCGCGATCGCCGTCGACGACGCCGACATGCTGGCGGATCTGCGGGAGTTCGGGCGGCTCGAAGGGCTCATGCTCTGCCCCGAGGGCGCCACCTGCCTGACGGCCGCACGGCTGCTGCGCGAACGCGGCTGGCTCGGCGCCGACGACGAGGTGGTCCTGCTCAACACCGGCGCGGGGGTCAAATATCCCCTCGATCTCGCCTGACGGCTACATCGTCCAGGAATCAGCACGGATGCACTTCCGGGTGGGCGTACCACCAGGGTGCGTAGGCGGGGCTGGCGGTGGCGGCCTCGGCGTAGGCCTTCGCGGCCGCGCCGTAGATCGCGCCGGCTCGCGCGTCGGTGATGGACTGGCGACGCCAGGCGAACACCAGCCGCATGCCGAGCGGATCGCCGGTCAGCCGCCGGATCGCGATGCCGCCCAACGGGTTCGAGGACGGTTCGACGAGCTGGACCGCCTGGCCGGAGCTGATGAGCGGGCGTCCGCCGCCGCTGGGCACCTGATAGCGGATCTTCGGCTCGAAGCCGGCGTGGTGGCACGCCGTACGCAAGGAGGTGAGCGAGCCGTCGTCGGCTCCCGGCGGGCAGATCCAGAACTCGTCCCGAAGATCGGCCAGATCGATGTCGTCCCGGACCGCCAGCGGGTGCTGGGCGGAGATGGCCAGGAGCACCGGCAGCCGCGGGATGAACGTGCGTTGCGCCAGGTCGCTCGCGAGCGGTACGCCCTGGTCTTCCATGAATCCGATGAGCGCGATGTCGAGGCGGCGATGGGCGAGCGCTTGGGCGAGGACGACGGCCGACGGTTCGACCTGCAGGGCGAACTCGGTGTCGGGTAAGGCTTGCCGCACGTAGGTCAGCATGCTTCCCACGCATTCCATGTGGGCGGAGCCGAGCAGGATCTCGCGGTTCTTGCGATCGCCGTGGGTGATGCTGCCGATGAAGCCGTCGAGTTCGCTCAGCACCAGCCGGGCGCGGGCGGCGGCCTGTTCGCCCAGTGCGGTGGGCTGGATGCCGGTGCGGCCGCGGACGAACAGCGGGCCGCCGACCGATCGTTCGATGCGTTGCAGCAGCGTCGTCAGGGCGGGCTGGGTGATGCCCAGGTGAACGGCGGCTTTCGACAGACTCCCGGCGTCGGCGATGGCGCAGATGGCGCGCAGGTGGCGGATCTCCAGATCCATAGGCCGATGTTATAGCGATTGGAATGACTACAGGGCGATCACCCATGTCAGGGTTCCCGTGGATGAAGTCAGTTCCTTCGATCCCCCCGGAGCCCCTTATGCGATTTCCCCGCAGCAGACCTCTCTTCGCCCTGTTAGCCGCCGTCGCGATGACGAACCCGGTCGTTCAGGCGCCGACCTCGGCGGCAGCCGTTCCCGCGCCGCGGCCCCTGTCGACGGCCGACGGCCCGGCGCCGTCGGCGGCGTCGACGGGAACCGGCAGCGCGCATGTGCGATCGGAAGCCCAGCCGATCCAGGACCGCGCGCCTCGCCCGGCCACCACTGATGCCGTACGCCAGAGCTACGACAACCCGCAGAGCACGCCCCGGCAGAACCGTCCGTCGATGGCGAAGGCGTCGGTCACCGCCGCGGCCGCCTGTAACGTCGCCGACTTCACGAGCCGCACCGGCAGCGCGCTCGTGCAGCAGATCAAGGCGTCGTCGACCGACTGCGTCAACACCCTCTTCACGCTGACCGGCAGCGACGCGTACTACGCCTTCCGGGAGGCGCAGATGGCCAGCGTCGCCTACGGATTCCGGGACAACGCCGGGTCCTATGCCGGTGACAACGCCACCGGCACGGCGCAGCTCGTGCTGTACCTGCGGGCCGGCTACTACGTCCAGTACTACAACGCCTCCACGGTCGGCAGTTACGGCGTCACTCTCCAGACCGCGATCCGAGCGGGGCTGGACGCCTTCTTCGCCAACGGCCACTCCGGCGACGTCAACGACGCGAACGGTGAGACCCTCGCCGAGGCGGTCACGCTCATCGACAGCGCTGTCGAGAACGCCCGCTACATCTATGTCGTCAAGCGTCTCCTCGCGAGCTACACCAACGCGTACAACGCGTATTGGTGGATGCGCAACGCGGTCAACAACGTCTTCACCGTCACCTTCCGCGGCCACCAGGTGCCCGCGTTCGTCAGCGCGGTGCAGTCCGATCCCGGCCTGATCGATTCGCTCTACAATTTCGCGTCCGCGCATCGCGATCTGCTGGGTACGGACAACAGCTTCCTGACCTCCAACGCCGGCCGGGAACTCGGCCGGTTCCTTCAGCACACGACGTTGCAGTCGCGGGTGCGGCCACAGGCTCTCGGGCTGCTCGGCATCAGCGCCATCACCGGCCCGACCGCCCCGTTGTGGGTGGGCGTCGCCGAGATGACCGACTACTACGACCAGGCCAACTGCGGCTACTACGGGACCTGCGACCTGGCGACCCGGCTGGCCGACGCCGTGCTCACGGTGACCTACGCCTGCGGATCGAGCATCACCATCAAGGCGCAGGACATGACGTCGAGCCAGCTGTCGTCCAGCTGCACGAGCCTGACCAACCAGGACGCCTACTTCCACGGCGTGGTCGCCGACAGCGGCGCGGTCGCCAACGACCACAACACCGACATCGAGGTGGTGGTGTTCGACTCGAGCACCGACTACCAGACGTACGCCGGCGCGATGTACGGCATCGACACCAACAACGGCGGCATGTATCTGGAGGGCGATCCGGCGAACTCGGCCAACCAGGCCCGGTTCATCGCGTACGAGGCCGAGTGGGTGCGCCCGGCGTTCGAGATCTGGAATCTCAACCACGAATACACCCACTACCTCGACGGCCGCTTCGACATGTACGGCGACTTCAGCGCCGGCATCACCACCCCGACGGTGTGGTGGATCGAAGGATTCGCCGAGTACGTCTCGTACTCGTACCGTGGCGTCGCCTACGACGCCGCCATCGCCGAGGCGGCGAACGGCACCTACGCGTTGAGCACCCTGTTCGACACGACGTACAGCAACGACACGACACGCATCTACCGATGGGGCTACCTGGCCGTGCGCTACCTGCTCCAGTCCCATCGGTCGGACATGACGACCGTGCTGAACTACTACCGCAGCGGCAACTGGACCGCGGCGCGCACCTACCTCACCAGCACCATCGGTACCCGCTACAACGCCGACTGGTACACCTGGCTGGCGGCTTGCGCAGCCGGCGCGTGCGGCGGCTCGACGCCGACGAACAACCCGCCGACCGCCTCGTTCACCACCACGACCAGCGGTCTGACGGCGACCTTCACCGACCGCTCGACGGACAGCGACGGCACCGTCGCCTCTCGCCGGTGGACGTTCGGCGACGGCACCTCCTCCACGGCGACCAACCCCAGCAAGACGTACGCGGCCGCCGGCACCTACTCGGTGACCCTCACGGTGACCGACGACGACGGCGCGACCGGCACCAGCTCGGCGACGGTCACCGTCGGCGGCGGTGGCGGCGTGACCGAGTGCACCAACTCCGACGTACGCCAGCTGGACCGCAACTGCCGGCGCAGCAACCTGTCGGCGACCACCGGCAACTACTCCTACCTCTACATCTACCTGCCGGCCGGGGTCAGCCAGCTCACGATCACCGCCTCGGGCGGCTCCGGCAACGCCGACCTCTACTACAACAGCAGCAGCTGGGCGACCACCAGCTCCTACACGAGCCGCTCGACCGCCGGCGGCAACACCGAGAGCCTCACCATCACCAATCCGCCCGCGGGCTACAACTACATCAGCTTGTACGCGGTCTCCGGCTTCAGCGCCGTGACCGTCGCGACCCAGTACTGACGCCTCTGCACCGATCCCACCGCGGGGGCCGGCTCGGCTGAGCCGGCCCCCGCCGATGCGTTAAGGCTTCACAGGCAGAGTGTCGTGCCGGTAAGGTCTTCACATGTCGATCTCCCGTCGCGCGCTTCTGTCCACAGTGCCCGCAGCCGCCCTCCTCACCGTGGCGGGCCAGATCCGTGCCGGCAAGGCCCAGGCGGCGCCCGGTGACCAGGACCGGCTGATCGCCAACACGGTGGCGATGCTGGCCGGTACGCCGGAGAGCAACGCCCGCCCGGAGGTCGCCGACAAACTGGCCGCGATCGAGTCGACGGCGCGTACGTGGTTGCAGGCGCTGGACACCGCCGGAGCGGGCGAGTTGTTCAAGGGACTGCCGCTGGGCACGAGCGACACGAACCTGAAGAGCACCAGCCAGCACCTGTACGAGATCGCGCTCGCGACCCGGGTCCCGGGCGGCGCGTTGAACGGCGACGCGGCGATCCAGGATCGCGTCCTGCAGAAGCTGCGCTGGCTGCACGAGAACTACTACGGCGACCAGAGCAAGGGCTACTACGGCAACTGGTTCAACTGGGAGATCGGCGTCTCGACCGACGTCACACGGACGCTGGCGCTGCTGTCCGGCGTCGCCCCGGCCGACCTCGTCAGCGCGTACGTGGCCAGCATGGACGCGTATCTGCGCAACGGCAAGAACGGCGACGTCGACCTGGACTCGCGGTTCCACACCGGCGCGAATCTCGCCGACATCACCGCCAACCGGATTCTGCAGGCGGCGCTGCTGGGTGACGACGCGCGGCTGGCCAAGGCGGTCGCCGACCAGTTCACGGTGTTCTCGACCGTCGACCCGTACAACCTGCAGCACGGGGTCACCGACGGGTACTACGCCGACGGGTCGTTCCTGCAGCACGCGTCGGTGGCGTACACCGGATCGTATGGCAAGGGCCTGCTCACCCGGGCGGTGCAGACGATCAAGGTGCTCGACGGCACGAGCTACGCGTCCACCGGCACCGTCGTCCCGGTCGTGCAGAGCTGGGTGGTCGACGGCTTCGCCCCGCTGATCTTCGAGGGCTACCTCATGGAGATCGTCAAGGGCCGCGCGGTCTCGCGTACCACCACCGGCTATGCGGACGTCGCGATCATCGTCGAGGCGATTGTGGACCTCAGCGGCTACAGCGCCGACGCGGCCGGCCTCAAGAGCTACATCAAGCACATCCGCCAAAGCTCCCGCGCGACGCTCACGCCCACGTCGTTCGTCTCGCCCGTGAGCATCAGCCGGTACGCCGACCTCATGGCGGACGCGGCGATCCCGGCGGCCGACCTGAACCCGGCGAGCCGCAGCGTGGCGTTCAACGCGATGGACCGGGTGGTCCACCGCCGTCCCGGGTACGCCTTCGCGCTGGCCCGCAGCTCGGCGCGCATCTCGGCGTACGAGTACATGAGCGGCGAGAACCTGATGCCGTGGTTCCAGGGCGCCGGGGCGCATTACCTGTACCTGGCCGGGCAGGACCACACCCAGGCGTTCGGCGTGGACTACTACACGACGGTGTCGCCGTACCGCCTCGCCGGGATCACCGCGCCGGAGGAAGTTCGGCGGACCGTCCCCGAGCTGTACGGCACGCTCTGGTACGACAAGCCCGAGCTGGGCTTCACCTCGTCCTCCGAGTCGCAGAACACCTACGTCTACTTCCCGGTCTGCACCAACGAGTACTCCGGCGGCGCGGTGCTGGGCGCGTACGGGGCGGCCGGGCTGGTGCTCGGCGACGACGCCGCGTACGCCGCGCAGCAGGCCGGTCAGTTGCCCGCCGACTTCGTGGCGTACCGCAACGCCGAGGCGACCAAGTCGTGGTTCCTGCTCGACGACGAGATCGTGGTGCTGGCGGCGGGCGTACGCGACGACGCCGGGCGGGCGGTGACGACGACGTTCGACAGCCGCATCGCCAGCGCGTCCGATGTGGTCACCTTGACCGAAGGCGACCGCTGGCTCCGGTACGCCAACGAGACGCAGCAGAACGCGGTCGGCTACCGCTTCCTCGCCGGTACGCGGCCGACCGGCGCGACCGCGCCCGTGACCGCCAGCCGCCGCGTGGTGCGTACCACCAACCCGGACACGAAGGTGACCAAGCAGGTGTTCACGCTGGGCGTCACGGAGCCCGCCGGCGCCGCTGCGGCCGCCTACGCGTACGCGATCGTCCCGAACGCGTCGGCTGCCGCCCTGGCCGCGTACGAGGACTGCCGCCTGACGATCCTGACGAACACGGCGAAGGCGCAGGCGGTCAAGCACACGGGGCTGGGCCTGGTCGCGGTCAACACCTTCACCCCCGGCGACCATCACGCCGAACGGCTGGTCGTGGACGGCCCGGCGTCGGTCCTCGCGCAGACCACCCGCCGGGGTGACGTGACCATCGCGGTGGCCGACCCGACGACCCACCGGGACACGGTGACCGTGACGATCCACGGTCGCACCCTGCGGGTCGCCGAGACCGACGAGGGCGTACGCGTGCGTCCGGTGCCTGGTGGCACCCGGATCGAGGTCGCCACGCGGCACGCGTACGGCCGGAGTTTCACCGCCGTGCTGCGCGCGGACCGGTAGCGACTGTGGCCGTTCTGTAGGCCATCTGTAGACGATTGCTGACACTCTCCATCAAGGCCGCAATCCGGCCGCGACTTTGATGGAGGTAAGTATGTCCCTGACCCGGCGTTGGGTGCTTTCCCGTGGCGCGGGCGTCGCCGTCGCGGCCGTGGCCGCACAGACGGTGCTCGCCTCGCGGGCGTCCGCCCTGCCCGCCGTCGACATGGAGCTGGTGCTCCTGGCGGCCGAACTCGACCCGCCCAAGCCCGACGAGGGCCTGACCCCGAACGCGTACGCCAGCGTGCTGGAGGTGGAGAAGGCGCTGAGCGCCAAGGGGTTCCTGTCGTCCAGCCTGGTCGACGGCCACTACGGCACCTCGACGGTCTCCGCGTACGCCGCCTACCAGCGCTCGCTCGGCTACACCGGGATCGACGCCAACGGCATCCCGGGCCCGACGTCGCTGACGTCGCTGGGCTCGGGCCGGTTCACGGTCAGCCGGTCGGTGTCGACCGGTTCGACCACCGACAGCTACGGCGGCCAGCGGGTGAACACCCGGACGAAGAACATGCTGGCCAAGGCGGACTCGCTGGTCGCCACGTCGATCGTCCTGTCGCAGGGCTCCTACACGTCGTCCAACCCGTCGTCGGCCGGTACGCACGACGGCGGCGGCGTGGTCGACATCTCGGTCAGCGCCCTGACCACGACCCAGCGCTGGCAGACGGTGAAGGCGCTGCGGACGGTCGGCTTCGCGGCCTGGCTGCGCAACCCGTCCCAGGGCGACTGGCCGTACCACATCCACGCGGCCGCGGTGCTCGACCCGGACATGGCCGAGACGGCCCGCGACCAGATCTACGACTACTACATCGGCAAGAACGGGCTCGCCAGCCACGCGGCTGACGACACCCCGACGGCGTACCGCATGCCGTTCACCTGGTGGGAGCAGTACAAGCGCTCGCTGTAAGCCGTTCGCTTCAGCGCTGGATCAGGATTCCGGGTCGAATCTTTCCCCAAGATTCGACCCGGAACCCTGATCCAGCCCTAACGAAGCGGGCAGCGCAAGCGGCCGGGCGGCGCGGGCAGCGCGGGCTGAGCGGACAGCACAGCCAGCACGAAAGAGCGGGTACGGCGCGGGCGGCCAAGAAGGCGCCAAGAGGGCCGCGGTTAGCGTGCGGGCATGAGGCGTCGAGCCGTGACCGTGGTGTTCGGACTGGCGACGATCGCCGCGATCGTCTGGATGCTGCGGGGGCAGGACTGGTCGGTGCTGCGCACGACGCTCGACGGGCGACCGGCCGGCTTCGTCGTGACGATGGGCGTCCTGGCGGCACTGGCGAACGCGGTCGCGCTGCTCACCGCGATGGCGTCGTGGCGGCATACGCTGCGCGCCGCCGGGCATGAGCTGACCACCGTGGAGGCGATCCGGCTCTACTTCGCCGGCCAGTTCGCGAAATACCTGCCCGGCAAGGTCTTCAGCCTCGTGGTGAACGTCCGGATGGGCCGCACTCTCGGCGTACCCGCCGCGCGGATGGCCTCGGCCTGGGTGCTTACCCTGGTCATCGGAGTGCTCACCGGGGCCACCACCGGCCTGCTGGCCGGACCCGAGTTGCTGGGCGCGTCGGCGGGCTGGCTGATCCTGGCGGCGCTGCCGATCGTGGCCGCGCTGATCCGGCCGAGCCTGCTGTCCAGCGCGGCGACCCTGGCCGCGCGGGTGTTGCGGCGGCCCGCCCCGGAGGTCGACCCCGACGGCGTACGCCCGGCGCTGGTGACCCAGCTCGTGTCGTGGCTCGCTGCCGGGTTGCAGCTCTGGTTGCTGGCCGTGGCGGTCGGCGCCGATCCGGCCGGGTCGCTGCTGCTCTGCGTGGGCGCGTTCGGTCTGGCGACCGTCGCCGGGATGTTCGCCGTCTTCGCCCCGGAGGGCATCGGCGTACGCGAAGTGCTGCTGCTGGCCGCGCTCGGGGTGAGCCTGCCGCTGCCGGTCGCCAGCGTGGTGGCCCTGTCGAGCCGGTTGATCGTCATCGTCAGCGAGCTACTCACGGCGGTCATCGCCCTGGCCGCCGCGACGCTGGCCCGCCGTGCCGTCCGTAGTCGTGGCGAGGATCAGAGCCAAGATTCGAGCAAGGCCCTGCCGGTACGTTCCTAGCATGACGACGCCGCTGGTCTCGGTGATCATCCCCAACTACAACTACGGCCGTACGCTCGGCGAGTGCATCGCGGCCGCGCAGCGGCAGACGTATCCGACCATCGAGATCATCGTGGCCGACGACGCCAGCACCGACGACTCGGTGGCGATCGCGAGCCGCCTCGGTGTGACCGTGCTGGAGACGGACGTCAACGCCGGGGTCTCGACCGCCCGCAATCGCGGCGCCGAGCGGGCCCAGGGTGAGGTGCTGTTCTTCGTCGACTCCGACGTGGCTCTCGCGCCGGACGCGGTGGCCGGAGCGGTCGAGCAGTTGCTGGCCGACGAGCGGGTCGGCGCGGTCTGCGGCATGTACCAGGCCGAGCCGATGTTCCCCGACAGCCTGGTCAAGCGCTACCGGGCGATCCAGCAGTTCGTCTGGTTCACCGAGATCGACGGGCCGATCCCCGGCCTGCACTCGGCCCTGTTCGCCATCCGCACGGCGGTGTTCCGCGAGATCGGGCCGTTCAACGACCGGCTGCGCTGGACCGAGGAGCAGGACTACGGTTTCCGGCTCAACGCCAAGTACGTCGTGCTCGCGACGTCGACGGTCACCGGCCGGCACGACCACGACGGCACGTTGCGGGTGATGCTGACGAAGGTCTTCCAGCGTACGCGGCTGGGCGCACCGAACTGGGTGCGGTTGCGTGCCCTGCCCGGCGGAGCGGGTTCGGGGCACCGGGCGTTGGGCAGCGCGTTCCTGCTGGCCGGCGTCGCCGCGTTGCTCCTGCCGATCGTGTTCGGCCCGCTGGCCCTGCTCGCCTGCCTGGTGCTGGCCGGGATCTCGGTCGCGCTCGACGGCCGCACCTACGCGTACGCGTACCGCCACCACGGCGTCCTGTTCGGACTCCAGTTCACCGTCCTGCATATGTTGGTGACGCTGACCTCCGCCGTCGCCGCCGGGGTCGGAATCCTGCAGGGCCTGCTCTTCCCGCGCATGACGCGGCGGCTCTATCGCGTCGGAACCCCCGCCTGACGCGGCGGCTC
>NZ_JBFBAZ010000144.1:0-19268 GCF_040682475.1 Hamadaea sp. NPDC051192 | reverse complement strand
GGAGTTTCCGGTCCCGACACACCGTCGACACCACAGTTAACTCCATGATCAACGGGGCGAGGTGGGGGGTTAGGGGCGGATGCGGGTGTGGGTGGGGTCGTAGAGCGGGCGGAGGGAGACGCGGGCGGGCTGGATCGAGCCCGCGATCTCCACGCTCCACTCGGCGTCGTCCAGGTACGCGGCGGTGACGGGACGGTCGGCTTCGACCATCGCGAGGCCGACCGCGCCGCCGACGGTGAACCCGTAGGAGGCGGCGCGCACATACCCGACCGGTACGCCGTCCCGCCGCAGCACCTCGCCGTGGAAGAGCAGCGGCTTGGGGTCGCTGAGGAGCACCTGGACGAGCCGTCGGTGCGGCGTACCGGCCTCCTTCAGCGCCAGCGCGGCGGAGCGGCCGACGAACGAGGGCTTGTCCAGGGCGACGGCGAAGCCGAGTCCGGCCTCGTACACGTTGTCGGTGTTGTCGATGTCGTGGCCGTAATCCCGGTAGCCCTTCTCCATTCGCAGGCTGGACAGCGCCTTCAGGCCCGCGTGCACGAGGCCGTGCCGCTCCCCCGCCGCGACGAGCCGGTCGTAGACGTGCAGCGCCTGTTCGGCCGGGATGTACAGCTCGTAGCCGAGTTCGCCGAGGTAGGTGATCCGGATGCAGAGGACCCGGGCGAAGCCGAGGTCGATCTCCTGCGCGGCCCGATAGGGGAACGCCTCGTTCGACATGTCCGCCGACGTCACGTCGGCCAGCAGCGCGCGGGACAGCGGTCCCTGGATGTTGATCTGGGCGTACGCCCCGGTGACGTCGGTGACGAAGGCGTGCGAGTCGGAGCAGAACCGCTGCAGCCGGGTCAGCACGTGCCGATGCGCGGTGTCGCTGGCGACCACCCAGAACCGGTCTTCGGCCAGGCGGGTCACCGTGAGGTCGGCTTCGAGGGTCGCGCCCTCGTTGAGCCATTGCGTATAGGTCAGCAGGCCGTCCTCAGTGGAGACCCGGTTGGCCGACAGCTCCTCGAGCACGGCTCCGGCGTCGCGTCCCTGCACGAGGAACTTCGCCATGAAGCTCATGTCCATGAGGATCACGCCCTCGCGGGCCGCCTTGTGCTCGGCTTCCCAATAGGGGAACCAGTTCTGCCGCCCCCAGGACAGCTCCTCCACAACCGGCTCGACGCCGGGCGGGGCGTACCAGTCGGGGCTCTCCCACCCGCTGACGTCCTTGAAGTACGCACCCTTCGCGGCCAGTCGCGAGTGGAACGGCGACACCTTGGCGCCCCGGGCGGTCTGCATCGAGCGACCCGGATAGTGCGTCTGATACACCATGCCCAGCGATTCGACCGTACGCGTCGCCCGGTATTCCGGATTCCGCTGGTACGGGTGCAGCCGGTCGATGTTGACACCGGTGACGTCCCAGTCGGGGCGGCCGTCGACGATCCACTGCGCGACCGCCCGGCCGAGCCCGCCGCCGGTCAGGATGCCGATCGAGTTCAGCCCGGCGGCCACGAAGTAGTTCCGCAGTTCCGGGGCCTCGCCGATGATGGGCGCGAGGTCGGGCGTGAACGATTCGGGCCCGCAGAAGAACTTCTTGACGCCCCGGTCGAGGGTGATCGGCACCCGCCGCATCGCCTTCTCCAGGTACGGCCCCATGCGCTCCCAGTCCGGGGGCAGTTCGCCGAAGGAGAAGCCGTCCGGGATGCGCCCGACGTTCCACGGCGCGCACTCGGTCTCGAACAAGCCGACCATCAGGCCGGCCCCCTCCTCACGGTAGTACCCGTAAGACGACGGGTCCTCCAGCACGGGCAGGTCGCCGTGCACCTCCGCGATCGGCTCGGTGATCAGGTAGTAGTGCTCGGCCGCCTGGAGCGGGATGTTCACCCCGGCCAGTTCGCCCAGCTGGCGGGCCCACATGCCGGCCGAGTTCACCACGTACTCGGCTTCGATGTCGCCTTCCGCTGTGCGTACCCCTTGAACTTGACCATGGGCCGTGAGAAAGCCGGTGACCGGAAGTCCCTCGATGATCTTGACCCCGCGCTGGCGCGCGCCCTTGGCGAGCGACATGGTCACATCGACCGGATTGACCCGCCCGTCGTCGGCCACGTAGAACCCGGCGAGCAGATCCTCCGTTTGCGCGAGCGGGAACAGCTCGTGGATCTCGCGCGGCGAGATCTCCTGGACGTCGACCCCGAGCAGGCGGTTGAACGCGGCGACCCGGCGGTACTCCTCCAGGCGCCCCTCGTCCGCCGCGACCTCGATGAACCCGACCTGCTTCAGGCCCGTGGCCAGCCCGGTCTCCGCCTCCAGGTCGCGGTAGAGGTCCCGGCTGTATTGCCGCCAACGGGTCGATGTCTCCGACATCGACCCGAACGTCACCATCAGGCCCGCGGCGTGCCACGTCGTCCCGGACGTCAGCTTGTCGCGCTCCACCAGCACCACGTCGGTCCAGCCGAGTTTCGCCAAGTGGTACGCGATACTGGTGCCGACGACGCCGCCACCCACGACGACGACCTGGGCCCTGTCCGGAATGCGTGACATGGACGCAGAGTGTAGCCGGGGAGCCTCTCGGGCGAGCCGCAAGGAGTGCGGTCAGCCCGCACACAGGCAGTCGGGATATCTTCATCGACATGGACGAGAACCGAGCCCGGCGCGTCGTCGACGCGCTCCGCGATCGAGGCGTCCCCGCCCACCTGTCCCTCGGCGGCGGCTTCCGCAAGGTCGGCGTACGCATCGCGCTGCCGGACGGCCGCGAGGCGCTCTGGGACACCGACGGCACGGCCGGACTGGAGGCGCAAGTTCTCCGGGACGGGATGCTGGTCGGCTTCGTGCCGCACATCGACGGCTCCGAGGACTTCACCGAGGAGCAGGTCATCGACGCGATCGCGCGGACCGACTACGACCAGCCGGTGGCGCGGCAGCGCAAGGAGGCGCCACCGCCGGAGCGACCGCTGCCGATGGAAGGCGGCTTCTTCCGCCGCTTCCGCGACGGCTTCCGCTGACCCTCCGTCCGCCCACCCCCCGCCCGACCCCCGCCCGACCCCGTTGATCATGGAGTTAACTGTGGTCTCGCCGGTGTGTCGAGGGGGCAAACTCCATGATCAACGCCGACGAAGCGGTGGCCGGCGGCTGGGCCTGGCTGCGTCAGTCGCCGAACGCTTTGGCGGAGACGACGCGCAGCCTGCCGTCCTGACCCGGCATCCGGGGAGCGCGGTACTCGACGTACAGCTGAGCGCCGACGCCGACGGTGACTGCGGCTTCGGCGGGCGCGTACTCCTTGCTGGGGGCTCCGGTGCCCGCTCGGGGGACGACGGCGACCCGGACACGGTGGGGACCGGCCGGGACCGGCACCGCCTCGGGCGCCCAGCTCACGACGGTACGCCGGACGCCGTCGACGACGAGGACCGGAACTGTGTCCTTGTAGGAGCGTGCGACCGCCCAGGAGGGCCTGGTGAAGGTCATCCGCAGGACACCCTGACCTAGCGACATGCCAATACTGTCCCACTTTGATGCAGTACGCGCAGGGCAAGCGCGCAAAGCATGTCGCGCCCTACAGTGGCGCCCATGCGAATGCCGATCTCGGTCGCGCGCTGGGCGGCCCTGCTGACGCTGCTCGGCGGATGCGCCTGTTGCTGCGGAAACTGGGCGCCGATCGGCCCCTCGCCGGACATCGAGGCGGCCGACGTCGTCGGGACATGGGTCAGCGATGAAGGCGCACGTATCACCCTTAACGGTGACATGACGTTCCGGACCGAGGGCCTCGCGAAATGCCTGGAAGGCGCGGAAGGCATCGACAGCAGCGGGGCGGGTACGTGGTCGCTGGGCGATCCGGAGACCCTCGACCCCTACCAGGACCTCCTGCTCAAGTACGCCCCCTACGGCGAGCATCTCCAGACGTGGCGGGCCCAGGAGGACGAGATCGTCTACCTGTGGGGCGACACCGACAACAGCGAGATCTGTTTCTTCGAACGCAGCACATGATCGGGTGATCGAAATCACGCGATCTGTCCGGATTAGATGATCGCCGATCCAACCTCGGCGGACTGATCAACCACGACGGCCACGCAGCGGCAGGTGGTGGCCCGTATTCCGGTGGCCCGTCGACAGGCGCCCGACCGTGCTTCACCGGTTCGGCGGACAAAAGGGTACGCATCGGCAGCGTGATCGACGGCGAGTCCACTGGCGGACCCTTCTGAGCTGCACAACGATGAGAGGGGTGGAGCAAGCCAGCACAGAAGATCACGATCATCAACCCGTCGACCTCGACCGGCTCCGGCGTACCGCTGAAACGGTTCTGCGAGGCAACTGGTCCGGCGACCACATGGTCCCCTCCCGGACCCTCTACCCCCATCAATGGAGCTGGGACGCGGCGTTCATCAGCATCGGACTCGCCCACCTCGCCCCCGACCGAGCCTGGCGCGACCTGCGCAGCCTCTTCACGGCGCAGTGGCCGGACGGTCGCGTACCGCACATCGTCTTCGACCCGGGCGTGAACGAGAAGGACTACTTCCCCGGCCCCGCCTTCTGGGACGTGCCGCCGCTGCCCGGCGGGCCGAGCCACATCCGCACGACCGGCATCGTCCAGCCGCCGGTGCACGCGCTCGCCGCCCGGATGATCCACCAGGTCGCGCCGGACGCGGAGGAGCTGCGCTGGCTCTACCCGCGACTGGTGGCCCAGCAGGAATACCTGCTCAAGCACCGCGACGCGGGCGGAGCGGGGCTGGCCAGCATCGTGCACCCCTGGGAGTCCGGTCTGGACAACAGCCCGTCCTGGGACGACGCCCTGGCCCAGCTGCCGGCCGACGTCCGGGTGCTCGACCGGTATCAGCGCCGCGACGTACAGGTCTCGGTCGCCACCCACCGGCCGACGAATGCCGACTATGCCCGGTACATCGCGTTGGCGGCGTCCTATCGCGACAACGGCTACCAGGACTTCGATCTGCTCGAACGGCACGGTTTCGTGGTCGAGTGCCCGGCCTTCAACGCGCTGACCGCCGACGCCGAACTGGCGCTGGCCGAGATCGCCGCGGTCGTCGGGGCCGACCCGGGCCCCCATCGGGAACGGGCCGCCCACATCACCCAGGCCATGGTCGAGCGCCTCTACGATCCCGAGACCGGCTTGTTCCACACGCTCGATGTGCGTACCAGCAAGCGATCGAAAGCCCGCTGTGTCAACGGCTTGATGCCGCTGATCCTGCCGGGACTGCCCGCGAGGGTCGCGGCCTCGCTGGCAGAGCAGGCCGCCTCCGCGCGCTTCGGGCTCAACCCCATACCGGTCCCGAGCTATGACCGCACGGCGCCGGACTTCGACCCGCTGCGCTACTGGCGCGGACCGGTCTGGATCAACGTGAACTGGCTGCTGCGCCGCGGTTTCGCCGGGCACGGGTACGCGGCCGAGGCCGAGGCCTTGCGCCAGGCGATGCTGTCGGTGGTGGACCGCTCGGGGTGCTTCGAGTACTTCCATCCCACGACCGGCGAGGGGATCGGGACGCCGGAGTTCAGCTGGACCGCCGCGCTGATCCTGGATCTCCTCGCGACGCCGCAGACGCACCTCTGAGAGACGGCTACCGGCCCGACAGCACTGTCGCTGGGGTGGCGGTCAGCCACTCCAGCGCCTGCTCCGCCGACAGCGGCGGGGAGAACAGGAAGCCTTGGCCGTAGCGGCAGCCGAACCGGGCGAGCATGTCGCGTTCGGACGGTCGCTCGATGCCTTCGGCGATGACCTGCAGGCCGAGCGTCTGGGCGAGCCGGATGATCCCGTCGACCAGCACCGCCTGCTGGCCGGACGAGGCGATCGTGCTGGTGAACAGCCGGTCGATCTTGAGTGCGTCGAGCGGGACGTGCCGCAGGTAGCTCAGCGACGAGTAGCCGGTGCCGAAGTCGTCGATGGCCACCCGGATGCCGGCTCGCCGCAGTTCGACGAGGTCGTCCCAGATCTGGTCGTCGTCGCGCAGCAGCAGGCTCTCGGTGATCTCCAGCAGGAGCCGGTCGGGGGGCACCCCGGCTTCGGCCACCGCTTGGCGTACGCCGGCGACGAAGCCGGGCGATCGGAACTGGTGGACGGACACGTTGATGCTCACGTAGGGCGCGTCCCGGGTGGCCCGCTGCCACGCCGCGGCTTCGGCGAGCGCCTGGCGCAGGACCCAGGTACCCATCGGCACGATGAGCCCGCTCTCCTCGGCCACCTCGATGAAGTTGTCCGGCAGCAGCCGGCCGCGTTCGGGGTGCTCCCAGCGGACGAGGGCTTCGAAGCCGGCGGTCAGCCCCGAGCGCAGGTCGACGATCGGCTGGTACTCCAGGGTGAGCGCACCCGCCGCGACGGCCTCGTCCAATGCGGCTCGCAGTTCCAGCCGGCGCACCATCGCCGTGTGCAGCGACGGGTCGTACCGCCGCCACTGGCCCTTGCCGGCGTTCTTGGCGACGTACAACGCAAGGTCGGCCTGCCGCAGCAGGTCCTGCCCGTCCGGGTTGTCCGCGCTGGTCGCGACGCCGATGCTGGCCCGGCCGGAGACGACGCGCTCGTCGATGGTGAACGGCTCGGCCAGCGCTTCGATGATCCGTTCGGCGATCTGGTCGATCGCCTCGACGCTGGGCGCGTCGCCGATCAACGCCGCGAACTCGTCACCGCCGATGCGGGCGGCGGTGTCCTGCGGCCGCAGGGTCATGGTGAGCCGTCTGCTCACCTCCAGGAGCAGCCGGTCGCCGTACTCGTGGCCGAAGGTGTCGTTGACGATCTTGAAGTCGTCGAGGTCGAGGAAGAGCACTCCGACGACGTCATCGGTGTCCTGCGCGGCGGCGACGGCCGCCCGGATGCGGTCGTTGAGGAGCACGCGGTTCGCCAGGCCGGTCAGCGCGTCGTGGAAGGCGAGGAAGGTCAGCTCGGCCTGCAACCGCCGCTGGTCGGTCACGTCGCGCATGGTCAGCACCAGGCCACTGACGGTGGGGTCCGTGCGCAGGTCGCGGCAGGACGCCTCGACCTGCACCTCGATGCCGTCCGGGCGGCGTACGGTCCAGTCCGCGGGCACGTCGCCGCCGCATTGGGCGAGCATGCGCGCCAGGTCCGCCTCGGGCACCGCCAGCCGCTCGCTCAGGCGTACGCCGCCCAGGTCCGTGCCGAACACGGTCCGCGCCGAGGGGCTCGCGTACCGGATGTGGTCGCCGTCCGGTTCCAGGATCAGGATCACGTCCGTCGTGTTCTGCACCAGCGTGCGGAAGTACTCCTCGCTGGTCCGGCGGGCGACCTCCGCGCCCAGCAGGATCCGCTCCATCGCCAGCGCGGCCTGGGCCGCCACCAGCTCCATCGAGATCTGGATCTGACCGAGGGGCATCTCGTCCGCCGCCACCAGGAGCACGCCGATGGTCGGCTCGCCGGAAAACCGCTCCGGCAGGCCCATCGGGCAGATCAAGGTGATCTCGAAGTCGCCCAGCGCCGCGGCCACGTCGGGCGGCAAGGTCCTCGTGTAGGCCAGCCGTGCGCCGTCCGCGGGCTGGCGCGCGAACAGATCGGGGGCACTGCCGTCATTCATCACCACGTGTACGCGGTGAGGTGTGCCCGGGGCCAGCAACTGAGCGGCGGCCAACCGGAGCGCGGACTCGACTTCGGCGGTGGAGGTGGCCGAGAGCAGCGCGCTGCCCGCCTCGCGGATCCCGCGTCCGCGCAGGGTGTTGCGCCGATAGCTGTTGATCACGCCGAACAGCCGAACCAGGGCCAGGACGAAGGTGGCGCCCAGGAAGACCACGATGACGACGTCGTACTCCGAGCTCTGCCCGGTGATCGTCTCGATCAGCAGGAGCACCAGCGGGACGAGCACCAGCAGCGACAGCCACAGCTGACGGCGTACGCCCATCTGCCGCGGGCGCACCGCCCGGGGCTCGGTCAGCTGGACCATCGACGGGTGCAGAGCGGCCGCGCCCCAGCACGCGTAGAAGACGATCCAGCCGATGTCGACCGGCCCGCCGGTGGACCAGTCCCCGTTGAGCTGGGCCAGCCCGTAGAGCACGTCGGCCGTCAGCGTCCCGCCCAGACCGACCAGGAGCAGCACCGAACTCGGATTCGGCCGGATCGCCGTCACCAGGCGTACGCCGACCAGCAGCAGGACCAGGTCGCCGAGCGGATAGCCGATCGAGATGAACCGCTGGAGCGTGGTGAGGTCCGGGGCCGTCAGCCGAGGGCCGATCAGGTAGAGCCAGCCGAGCAGGCCGATGGCGACGGTGACGATCATCGCGTCCAGGGCGGCACTGCGGTTCTGCCCGCCGGAGCCCGACCGGGTCAGCCCGAACACTCCGATGCCCAGGAAGACGAAGGTGATCAGGTAGAGGAAGTCGGAGATCGACGGAAACGGGTTCTGCTGGCCGCCGTACCGGACGAGCATCTCGTACGCGAAGTCGCCGGCGCAGAAGGTGGTCAGCGCCAAGGCCAGCCACAGCCAGGGCGCACGCCGCCGGGGCCGATTGCGCCAGACGCCGAACAGGATGGCCGCTGCCGCGCCGAATCCGATCAGCGACCAGATCACGACATGCGCGGACGGCAGGGCGTAGAACGCCCCACCTAGCACGAACATGCCGACGGCGTACGCCAGCATCACCCGGTCACGCATGCGCGGCTCATTCTGCCAGGAATCCGAAATTTATCCCAATGATCCATTATCCCCGGTTGTGCGGTGATCAACCAACCTCGCTGCGAGAATCGGACCCATGAAGGTGACGAAGCCCCTGGTGGGCCGACCCTGCTACGTCGAGCTCTCGACCTCCGACACCACCGCCGCCACCCGCTTCTACGGCGGCCTGTTCGGCTGGACCGCGGAAATCGATCCGCGCGCCGAGGCGGGCGGCTACGGCATGACCAAGCTCGGCGACGAAGCGATCGGCGGACTGTCCCCGCTCATGCAGCCGGATCAGCCGGTCGCCTGGACCATGTCGATCGGCGTCACCGACGTCGACGCCAGCACCGAGGCCGTCCGCCGAGCCGGCGGGAACGTGCTCATGGAGCCGGTCGACATCTTCGACTCCGGCCGGTTCTCGTTCGTCACGGATCCGAGTGGCGCGGCCTTCTCACTATGGCAGGGCCGGGCCTTCCCCGGGTCGGAACGCATCGACGAGGACGGCACCCTGGTGTGGACCGAGCTGGCGACCCGGGACACCAAGGCCGCTCGCGACTTCTACTCCACCGTCTTCGGGTGGTCGGCCACCGACGGGGACATGGGCGGCGAGACCTACACCCAGTGGGGCCTGGACGGCCAGGACTTCGGCGGCATGATGGAGATGGCCGGGCACTATCCGCCCGAGGTCGGGCCGCACTGGCTGCTGTACTTCGGCGTACCGGACGTCGACGCCACGGTGGCCCAGGCGGAGCAGCTCGGCGGCACGATCATCGTCCCGGCCAGCGACATCCCGGACACCGGCCGATTCGCCTCCATCCGGGATCCGCAGGGAGCGGTGTTCGCGGTCTACCACTCCACCCAAGGCTGACCTTACGCTTGGCGGCGTGACCGAGGTCTTCCTGCTCGACGCCGTCCGCACCCCGTTCGGCCGCTACGGCGGCGCCCTGTCCGGCGTACGCCCCGACGACCTGGCGGCGCACGTCCTGCGTACGGTCGCCGACCGCACCGGACTCGATCCGGCGACCGTCGACGAGGTCTACCTCGGCGACGCCAACCAGGCCGGGGAGGACAACCGGAACGTCGCCCGGATGGCCGCGCTGCTGGCGGGCTGGCCGACGAGCGTACCGGGGACGACGGTCAACCGGCTGTGCGGCTCCGGGCTCGACGCGGCGATGCAGGCGTCGCGCACGATCGCGGTCGGCGACGCCGATCTGATCGTCGCCGGCGGCGTCGAGGCGATGAGCCGTGCCCCCTGGGTCATGCTCAAGCCGGGCAAGGGATTCCCGCAGGGGCACGAGACACTGCACTCGACCACGCTCGGCTGGCGCATGGTGAACCCGGCCATGCCGCCACAGTGGACGGTGTCGCTCGGCGAGAGCACCGAGCTGCTCGCGGGCAAGTTCCAGATCGGCCGGGCCGAGCAGGACGCCTTCGCGTTGCGCAGCCACCAGGCCGCCGACCGCGCCTGGACCGCCGGGTTCTACGCCGGTCATGTGGTGCCCGTCCCCGGCACGACCCTGGACCGTGACGAGAGCATCCGCCCCGACACGACACCCGAGGCGCTGGCCAAGCTCAAGCCGGTGTTCCGCCCGGACGGGACGGTGACGGCCGGCAACGCCTCGCCGCTCAACGACGGCGCCTCCGCGGTACTCCTGGGCTCCCAGGCGGCGGCCGACCGGCTCGGGGTCACCCCGCTCGCCCGGATCGCCGGACGCGGCGCGGCCGCCGTCGACCCGGACGTGTTCGGCATCGGGCCGGTCGAGGCGGCCGAGACCGCCCTGCGCCGGGCCGGCATCGGCTGGTCCGACCTCAAGGCGGTCGAGCTGAACGAGGCGTTCGCCGCCCAGTCGCTGGCCTGCCTGGCCAGCTGGCCGCAGCTCGACCCGGCGATCGTCAACGTCAACGGCGGCGCGATCGCCATCGGCCATCCCCTCGGCGCGTCCGGCGGACGCATCCTCGGGCAGCTGGCCTACGAACTGCGGCGGCAGGGCGGCGGCTACGGCCTGGCCGCGATCTGCATCGGCGTAGGCCAAGGCCTAGCCATAGTCCTCGAAGCCTGACCCCCCCCAACCCCACCCTCCCCTCCCCCCACCCCCCGCCGCCCCCCTCTCTCCCCGTTGATCATGGAGTTAACTGTGGTCTCGACGGTGTGTCATGACCGGAAACACCATGATCAACGCAGCAAAGCGGGGCGGCGGGCGCGGTGGGGTGGGGGGTGGGGTGACGTGGAGTGTGCGGGGTCAGCCGCGGAGGAAGTCCAGCACGAGCGGGTTGAGCCGTTCGGGGCTCTCCAGGCTGGGCAGGTGCCCGGCCCAGTCGAGCGACACCCGCTGCGTACCCGGGATCTGCTCGGCGACATGATCGGCGATGTTCGCGAAGACCTCGAAGTCGTGATCGCCGGAGACGGCGAGCGTACGCGCGGTGATCGCACTGAGGTCGAAAGCCTCATGACGCGGCCCCACCTCGGGGGCGTCGATCTGAACCTCGAAGGCGTTCCGCTGCATGATCGCGACGAGAGCCTTCGTCTCGTCCGTCGCCAGCGGCCCGAGCCAGGCACGCACGTTCAGCTCGACCGCAGCGTCCAGGTCCCGCTTCTCCAGCAGGGCTTCCTCCTGCTCGTCGAACTCGTCGGCGTCCGGCGTCGAGGGGAATCCGCGCAGGGCCGAACAGAGCAGGACGAGCGAGGACACCCGGGACGGCCACCGGGCCGCGATCTCCAGCCCGACCCGGCCGCCCATCGAGGCGGCGACCAGGGAGAACTGGTCGATTCCGAGCGAGTCGACGAGGGCGATGACGTCCTCGGCGTTGTTCCATTCGCTGGTCGGCATCGGGCTTTCGCCGAAGCCCCGGAAGTCGGGGCGGACCTGGGTGAAGCCGGGGGTTTCGAAGGGCTGCCACATCCGGCGGTCACAGACCGAGGAGTGCAGCAGGACGAGGGCGGGACCGTCACCGGTGACGTCGTACGCGAGAGTCATACGTTCCTTTCAGGGGGTCGCCCGAATGCGACCAGAGTGTGCCAAAGATACTTGATCAACTGGAGGACCTCGAGGTCGGCCCCGAAGTTTGCCCAGTTCCCGGGCGTACGCACGATGGACTGGGCAGCTCGGCCGACGACCTCGGCATCGAAGCTCTCCACTCCGAAGAGCGCACACACGTGGGCGGCGAACGGGGGCGCCTCCGGCCCCCGGAACTCGTCGTCCATATCGGACGGCGAGAGCGTGAAACCGCGGTGCCACAACAGCTCGATCCCGGCGTCGGCTGCCGCCTTGGCCAATGCGGACCCCGTGACGGTGCCCTGGAACGAGGGGTCGGCGACGATCGCCTCCGCGTCGGTGGCGAGGTCGACCACCCCGTGCACCTGGGCCTCGATGTAGTCGTCGAGCACGCGGCCGGCCGCCGCCGGGTCGAAGCGTTGCTCGGGCAGCCCGCGGAGCAGCTCCGTCGAGCCGCCTTCCGCCAGGTACGCCGCGAGAACCGGTTCGAAGGCGGCCGTCGTCCCGATGTCGGCCGGGCCGAGGTGGCTGTCGTGGAAGGTGAACGTGCAGCGGTCGTTGACCTCGGGCCGCAGCCGGACGTGGCAGGAGCCGAACCGGGGCGCGGCGCCGTCGGCGTACCCGCCGAGGTTCAGGGCGCCGTATTTGGGCCGGTCGGCCGAGCGCACGCCGTCGCCGTGGTACGCCGCCCCGAACAGGGTCAGCTCCCAGCCGTCGCGGTCGCCGCCGAGGAACGCGGACCGGCTGCCGTTGGAGATTCCGGTCTCGTACTGACTCCGGTAGCGACCGTCGGCCGCGAGCGCCTCGGCGACGGTCAGCCCGCCGATGGCGATCCGATCCGGGTGGAAGTTCAACGTCACCCGCCCGTACGCCCGGATCAGCGCGATCAGGTCGCCGGCGTCCGGCACGTCCCGCAGCCGCTCCTGGGCACCCGATGCGGCGGCCCGGGCGACACCGGTGACGTGGGCCAGGGCGGCGGCGTTGGCCGCGGACAGATCACTCACGGGCCGAACGACATCATGCCCGGCCCGTGAACTGCAACCCGTTATCGCTGGCGAGGCTATCCCTGGGGCGACCCGACGTTGACGTACTTCTTGTTCGCGGCCGCCCACGCGTCCAGCTTGTCCTGCCGCAGCGCCTGGAAGTAGCTCTTCTGCGGCCCGCTCGACAGGTTCTCCCCGATGTAGCGGCTGCCGCTGTACGCCCCGCTGCCGGGCAACCCGACCTGCGTGATCGACTGCGGTGTCAGGTTGCGCAAGGCGTACGCCAAGGCCACCGGCTGCATCCCGACGACTGTAAGCATCTCGCCGAGCGCGCCCACCACCTTGTCGATGGAGGCCGGGTTGCTCAGGAAGTCGCCCTGGAGGATCTTGCCGACGGCGGCCTCGATGATCTGGCGCTGGTGCCGCTGACGCGTGTAGTCGCCACCGTTGGTGTACCGCTGGCGGGCGTAGTCGAGGGCCTGCCAGCCCACCATGTGCATATTGCCGACGTTGTAGGTCATGCGCGGCCCCGAGTAGCCGTGCTCGCACCGCGAGCACCCGGGCCGGACCTTGCCGTCGGGCTGCCGGTGGATGGAGACGACCTTCTGATCGACGTAGACGTCGATCCCGCCGAGCGCGTCGACCAGCTTGGTCAGGCCGCGGAAGGTGAGCACCGCGCCGCCGTCGAACTTCGGGATGCCGGTGTAACCGCTGACCGTCTTGGCCATGAGCTGGTAGCCCTGCTGGACGCTGGGCTTCTTCGTGCCCGGTACGCGGGAGCCGTACATCATGGCGTGGGTCAGCTTGGTGCGTTCACCGCCGAACTTCGCAGGCGGGAACGCCGGGACGTTCACGACGAGGTCCCGGGGCAGCGACGTCAGGTACGCCTTCGACAGATCGGCGTTGACGTGCAGGATCATCAGCGCGTCCGACCGCGGGATCCAGTTCGGGATGCTCTCGCGGTTGTCGATCCCGGCGATGAGGATGTTGAGCGGGCCCTTGATGTCGACGCCGGCGGGCGGCGTCGGGCTCACCTGAACCGAGGGCGAGGGCGACACCGCCGACGCCGACGGCGCGGCCTCCGGCTTCTTGTCGTCCGAGGTGCAGGCCCCAACGCCAAGCAGCAGCACAGCGGCGGCGAGATACGCGATTCGGCGCATGAAGCGGCCCTCCCCAGGGTCGTGGTGGAGACACCATACGACGCGCCGGGCAGGGCCGCTCGGCTGTCTGGGCTGGATCAGGGTTCTCGGTCGAATCCTCGCTCAAGATTCGACCGAGAACCGTGATCCAGCGCCGGACTCAGACCGTGACCAGGTCGCGATCGTCGTTGATCGAGGCGGCCGGCGCGAGCGCCAGCTTCAGGACGTCCGCGACGTCGGCCAGCACGTGCACCTTGAGCACGTCCCGCACCTCGGTCGGCAGATCGTCCAGGTCCGGCTCGTTACGTGCCGGGATGATCACCTCGGTCAGCCCCGCACGGTGCGCGGCGAGCAGCTTCTGCTTCACCCCGCCGATCGGCAGGACCCGGCCCGCCAGGGTGACCTCGCCGGTCATCCCGAACTCGGGGCGTACCGGGCGACCCGCGGCGAGCGAGGCCAACGCGGTCACCATGGTGATGCCCGCGCTCGGGCCGTCCTTGGGCACCGCGCCCGCCGGAACGTGCAGGTGGATCCGCTTGCCCGCCAGCACGTTCGGGTCCAGCCCCAGCTCACGGCCGTGCGAACGCAGGTAGGACAGCGCGATGTGCGCCGACTCCTTCATGACGTCGCCGAGCTGGCCGGTCAGGGTCAGCCCCGGCTCGCCATCCATCGCGGTCGCCTCGATGAACAGCACGTCGCCGCCCGCTCCGGTCACCGCGAGACCGGTGGCCACGCCGGGCGTCGCGGTCCGCTCCGCCGACTCCGGGGTGAACCTCGGCCGGCCCAGGTAATCCTTCAGCTCGTCGGCTCCGACACTGATCGGCTCCGCGTCGGAGGCCAGCTTCACGGCAGCCTTACGCAGGATCTTCGCCAGGGCACGTTCAAGCTGTCGTACGCCTGCCTCACGGGTGTGCTCGGCGGCGACCATGCCCAGTGCCTCGTCCGTGACGGTCACCTCGTCGGCGGTGAGCCCGGCCCGGTCGAGTTGCCGCGGCAGCAGGTGATCGCGGGCGATCGCGACCTTCTCCTGCTCGGTGTAGCCGTCCAGGGTCACCAGCTCCATCCGGTCCAGCAGCGGGCCGGGGATGCTCTCGACGACGTTCGCGGTCGCGAGGAACAGCACGTCCGACAGGTCGAGGTCGACCTCCAGGTAGTGGTCGCGGAACGTGTGGTTCTGCGCCGGGTCGAGGACTTCCAGCAGGGCCGCGGCCGGGTCGCCGGCGTACCCCGCCGACACCTTGTCCACCTCGTCCAGCAGGATCACCGGGTTCATCGAACCGGCTTCGCGCAGCGCCCGGACCAACCGGCCCGGCAGAGCGCCGACATAGGTACGCCGGTGGCCGCGGATCTCCGCCTCATCGCGTACGCCGCCGAGCGAGACGCGGACGAAGTTCCGGCCGAGCGCCCGGGCGACGGACTCACCGAGGCTGGTCTTGCCGACCCCGGGCGGCCCGGCGAGGGCCAGGACGGCGCCGGAGCCCCGTCCGCCGACGGTCTGCAAACCCTTGGCAGCCCGGCGATTGCGTACCGCGAGGTGCTCAATGATGCGGTCCTTGACGTCGGACAGCCCCGCGTGGTCGGCGTCGAGCACCGCCCGCGCCGCGGCCAGATCCGTGTCGTCCTCGGTACGCGTGTTCCACGGCAGGTCGAGGACGGTGTCGAGCCAGGTCCGGATCCAGCCCGCCTCCGGCGTGGCGTCGGAGGCCCGTTCGAGCTTGTCGACCTCGCGCAGGGCTGCCTCGCGTACCTTCTCGGGCAGGTCGGCCGCCTCCACGCGGGAGCGGTAGTCCGCCGAGCCCTCGGGCTCGTCCTCGCCCAGTTCCTTGCGGATCGCGGCGAGCTGCTGGCGCAACAGGAACTCGCGCTGGGACTTCTCGATCCCCTCGCGGACGTCGTTGCCGATCTGCTCGGCGACCTCCTGCTCGGCGAGGTGCTCCCGAGCCCAGCCGATGAGCTGCTCCAGCCGGTGAGTCACGTCGGCCGACTCCAGCAGCTCCATCTTCTGCGGCAGGGTCAGCCAAGGGGCGTACCCGGCGGTGTCGGCCAGCTCGGCGAGGTCGGTGATGCGGTCGACCGCGTCGATGACCTGCCAGGCACCCCGCTGCTGAAGCAGGGAGGTCAGCAGGGCCTTGTACTCGCGGGCCAGCTCACGGGTCTTGCCGGTGACGGGGGCGTCGGTGAGGACCTCGGCTTCCACCCACAACGCCGCCCCGGGCCCCGGTACGCCGGAGCCGATCCGGGCGCGGGAGACGCCGCGGAGAACGGCGGCGGGTTCGCCACTGCCGGCCAGCCGGCCGGACTTCTCGATGATCGCGGTGACGCCGTGCGTCGCGTAGTCGCCGTCGAGGCGCGGCACCACGAGGAGGGTCTTGTCGCCGGCCGCTCGGGCCGCGTCCACGGCGGCCTGCGTACCGGAGTCCAGGGTCACGCTGATGACCATGCCGGGCAGGAGCACGGCGTCGTTCAGGGAAAGGACCGGGAGGGTGGTCATGGGAGCACCTGCCATCACGTTAGTTGAGCGTGACAGGCTCAAGTCCTCCCGGTCCGTTTCTGTTCCTGCGCCGGGTTCGGGTGTGACCCAGGCCACTCAGCTCACTTTCGCCGGCGGTCGGCGGCGGTTCACTGAAGATCAGCCGGGTCGAACTGCTTGGGCTGGACGAGGACCAGCCAGTTGCCGGAGTTGTCCCGCATGACCGCCTCCACGCCGTACGGACGGTCGGAGGGCTCCTGGAGGAACGTCACGCCCTTGTCCACCAGCTCTTCGTAGGTCTTGCGGCAGTCGTCCACGCGCAGGCCCAGCCCGCCCATCTCGCCCTTCTCCAACTGGCGGCGATAGAACGCGGCAGCCTCGTCGTTCAGCGGCGGACCCGGAACCATCAGCGTGACCTCCAGCTCGGGCTGGCTCGGGTGGCCGAGCGTCACCCAGCGAAAGCCCGCCATGGTGGCGTCGACACGCGTTTCGAAACCGAGCACGTCCACATAGAAGTCGCGAGCCTTGTCCTGGTCGAGGCAGTACACCGTGACCAGCGAGATGTTCGTAATCATGGGTTCACCGTAAGCCGGAGCCCCGGTCGGGCCGCTTCTTTCAGATTGCTCGGCTGCGCCCCAGCGCGCCCCGCCGTGTCTCAGTTCGCCCGATCGGGTCCGGCGGTCTTCGTGTGGTCGAAGACTCCGCGCATGAACAGGTAGCAGCCGGGCATGTGCGGCCCGCCGCGCTCGGCCCACCGGTTCCGGTACGCCGTCGGCGTCTCCCCCACGAGCTGGGTGAACCGGGTGCTGAACGAGCCGAGGCTGCTGAACCCGACGATCATGCAGATCTCGGTGACCGTCAGGTTGGCCACCCGGAGCAGGTCCTGCGCCCGTTCGATGCGGCGGCGGGTGAGGTAGCGGATCGGCGTCTCCCCGTAGGTCGCCTCGAAACTGCGCGTGAAATGGAACTTGGACACCCCGGCGACCGCCGCGATCTGCTCCAGGCCGAGCGGCTCCTGATAGTGGCGGTCGATGTGGTCGCGCGCCCGCCGCAGATGCGCCAGCAGCTCGACCGGCACCGTTCGCTCTCCCACGTCGTAACCATCTCACACGCTGCCGACATCGAACATTGTAAGATCCAGTAGGAACCTTGTGTAATTCTGCGGATCTTTCTACCGTCTTCTCATGACGCGCGACATCACCGATCCGGAGATCCTCAAAGGGCTGGCCCAGCCGATCCGGCAGAAGATCTACCGGCTGCTGGCCCAGATCGGCCCGGCCACCGGCGGTGAGCTGTCCAAGCGGCTGGGCACCGACCCCGGCCAGACCAGCTACCACCTGCGGGAACTGGCCAAGCGCGGGTTCGTCGAGGACGTGCCGGAGCTGGCCCGGGATCGTCGCGAACGGTGGTGGCGGCTGGTGCCCGGCGCGGTCTCCTGGTCCAGCCTCGAACTCGCCGGCCCCGAGGGTGCGGCGGTGGCGTCGGCGGCGAAGGCCCAGATGGTGATCGACGAGTTCGAACGCGTACGCCGCTATGAGCAGTCCCGTGCCGACTGGCCGGCCGAGTGGCAGCAGGCCGCGATGAGCAGCGACTCCTTCCTCCGGCTCACCGCCGCCGAACTCGCCGAGCTCAACCGCGAGCTGCTGACGGTCGTGCAGGACTGGGCCGCGCGTACGCGAGACCTCCCGGTGGGCGGCGACCGCCAGAACGTCTTCCTCTTCCTGCACTCGTTCCCCGAAAGGCCGTGACCCCGCATGACCGCCGTGCTCGACACCCCTACCCCCACCGTCGTCCCGGCCTATCGGGTCGCCCAGTTCCGGCGGTACGCCACCGGCCAGGCGGTCTCCGTCCTCGGCGACCAGGTCTGGTACGTCGCGCTCTCCTGGGCGGCCGTGCAGATCGCCTCCCCCGGGGTCGCCGGGGTGCTGCTGTCGGTCAGCGCGCTGCCCCGGCTGGCGCTCATGCTCTTCGGCGGCGTCCTCGTGGACCGCCGGGATCCGCGTCGGCTCATGGTCCACAGCGACGTCGTACGCGGACTGATCTGCGTCGCCGCCGCGGCCGTCGCGGTGTGGCAGCCGAGCGTATTGCTGCTGGTCGTGGTGGCCCTCGCGTTCGGCGCGGCGGACGCGGTCTTCCTTCCCGCCGCCGGAGCGCTGCAACCACGACTGCTCGACCCCACCCAGTACGCCGGAGCCAACGCCCTGACGTCGACGGTGAACCGGCTGGCCCTGACGTTGGGCGCACCGCTGGGCGGCATCCTGGTGGCGACCGGCGGCCTGCCGACGGCGTTGGCGGTCAACGCCGTCACCTTCGGGATCTCCGTCCTCGCCCTTCGCTCGCTCCGACCGGCTCCGGCCGCCACGAAGTCCACATCGGATGGATCGAAGAGCGGTCTGCGGGAAGGGTTGCGGTACATCGCCGGGCACCGCGTACTGCGGGCGACACTGCTCGTCGGACTGCTCGGCAACCTCGGATTCGTCGGCCCGATGAACGTCGGCCTGGCGCTGGCGTCGCAGTCGTCCGGCTGGGGCGCGACCGGCGTCGGCCTGCTGCTGTCCGGCTTCGGCGTCGGCGCCATCCTGGCCGGGCTCGTCATGCTCCGCCGCCGCCCCGTACGCCACATCGGCCCGATCGCCGCGGTGTGCTTCGCCCTTCAGGGAATCGCCGTCGTCATCCCCGCCGTCACGAACAGCCTCCCGCTCGCCGTCGCCGCGACCGCCGTAGCCGGGCTCACCAGCGGACCGGCCGGCATCCTGCTCGGCTCGCTGACGCAGTCCGCCACCGATGACGCGTACCGGGGGCGGGTGTCGAGCGTGAACTCGCTGGCGAACCTGGGTCTCACGCCGCTCGTGATGGCCGCCGCGGGCTGGGCCGCCGACCTGTTCGGCCTGGTGCCCGCCATGGCGGTGAGCGGCGCACTCGAACTGGTCGCCGCCGTCGGCTGCGTCGCGCTCCCCGCGCTGCGAACCGCGCGCCTCCCCCGCTGACCCCGCTCGCCCCGCTCGCCCCGCTCGCCCGCTCGCCCCGCTCGCCCGCTCGCCCGCTCGCCCCGCTCGCCCGCTCGCCCCGCTCGCCCCGCTCGCCCCGCTCGTTGATCATGGAGTTTC
>NZ_JBFBAZ010000143.1:0-19357 GCF_040682475.1 Hamadaea sp. NPDC051192 | reverse complement strand
GCCGCGGCGGCCGGCGTCGGTTCCCTGACCGCCGCCGCGGAGAAGATGGCCGGGGCCGGGCGGGTCGTGCCGCACCGGCCGGAGGTGCATGAACGCTTCGCCGAGCCGTATGCGAGATTCGTCGGCGAACTGCGTGACCGCGGATATCTGGGAGACGACCGATGACGACCTTGGTGCTGGCCCGGCACGGGCGGACCGCTTGGCACTCGCCGAACCGGTACGCCGGCCGCAGCGACATCCCGCTCGACGAGCACGGCCGCCGCCAGGCCGAAGCGCTGGCGAGCTGGGCGAGGTCGCAGGAGTTCACCGGGCTGGCCTGCTCGACACTGCACCGCGCCCAGGCCACCATCGCGCCCACCGCGTCCCTGCTGACCATGACGCCGGTGGTCGACGCCCGGCTGCGGGAGCTGGACTTCGGCATCGCCGAGGGCAAGACCCTGCCGGAGGTACGCGAGATCGACCCGGTGGCGGTGGATCGGTTCGTCGCCGACCCGGTGGCGCATCACTTCCCGGGCGGGGAGGATCCGCGCGACGCCGTCGCCCGTACGCTGACCGCCCTCGCCGAACTGGCCGAGGGCCAGGAGAAGCTGCTGGTCGTCGCGCACAACACGCTGCTGCGCCTGGTCACCTGCGCGGTGCTCGGCGTACCGCTGAGCGAGTATCGGCGACGGCTGCCCGAGCTGGACCCGGCGGCGACCGTGACCTTCCGGCTCACCGGCGACCAGTACGCCCTGCTGGCGTACAACGTGCCGCTGGCCGCAGGATAGTCCGCATGACCGCCTCCGAGACCGCCGACCGCGGCCGCCCGGCCCAGCGTCAGGCCGAGATCGCCGAGTACGTGATGCAGCAAGGGTCGGTGTCCGCCGCCGACCTGGCCGAGATGTTCCACGTCAGTCTGATGACGGTGCACCGTGACCTCGACGAGCTGGAGAAGCAGGGGGTCGTCCGGAAGTTCCGCGGCGGCGTCAGCGCTCAGCCGTCCAGCGTCTTCGAGAGCAACGTCTCCTATCGGCTGCGGGCCGCCCGGACCGAGAAGCTGGCGCTGGCGCAACGCGCCCGGGAACTCGTCGAACCCGGGATGGCGGTGATGCTCGACGACTCGACGAGCACGCTGGAGCTGGCCCGGCTGCTCGTCGACGCCGGTCCGCTGACGGTCATCACGAACTTCCTGGAGACCATCAAGCTGCTGTCGGGCGTACGCGGCATCCGGCTGCTCTCGCTCGGCGGCGAGTACTACGCGACCCACGACTCGTTCCTCGGCGTGCCGTGCATGG
Source organism: Hamadaea sp. NPDC051192 (assembly GCF_040682475.1). NCBI lineage: Bacteria > Bacillati > Actinomycetota > Actinomycetes > Micromonosporales > Micromonosporaceae > Hamadaea > Hamadaea sp. NPDC051192. The sequence goes on along the minus strand of NZ_JBFBAZ010000143.1, from coordinate 18,083 downwards.
AGGCGATCGAGGCGCTGCGGGTGGATCTGCTGTTCGCCTCGACCTCGGCCGTCTCCGGTTCGTACGCGTACCACCAGGAGCAGGAGATCGTGCTGGTCAAGCGGGCGATGATCCGCTGTGCCCAGCGTTCGGTGCTGCTCGTCGACCACACCAAGCTGGGCCGCGTCGCGTTGCACCGGGTCGCCCCGCTGCGCGACTTCGACCTGGTGCTGACCGACGCCGGCGCACCCGCCGAGACGTTACGAGAGATGCGGGAGAACGGTGTCGCGTACGAGATCGTCTGAGCCGGTCGTCGTCGGGGTCGACGCGGGAACCACGCTCACCAAGGCGGTGGCCTTCTCGGTCACCGGCGAGCCGCTGGCGCGCGCCGCCCGGCCGACCCGGGTCGATCGCGTCGGACCAGGCTGGTACGAGCAGGACGCCGACCTCGTGGTGGCCTCGGTCGAGGAGGTCCTGGCCGAGCTGCGCGAGTCGACCGGTCCGGTGCTGGCGATCGGGGTCACCGCGCAGGGCGACGGACTCTGGCTGGTGGACGCCGACGGCCGTCCGGTGCGCCCGGCGATCTCGTGGATGGACGGGCGGGCGGCCGGGATCGTCCGCGACTGGGACGCGGCCGGAATCCTCACGGCAGGTTTCCGCCGGACGGGGACGCTGATGTTCCCCGGCGCGCAGGCGCCGCTGCTGGCCTGGCTCGCCGCCAACGAACCGGAGCGGCTCAAGCAAGCTGCCGGGGCGGCGTACTGCAAAGACGTGATCCTTCATCGGCTGACCGGCGTACGCGCGACCGACCCGACCGACCAACGGGATCTGCTCGACCTGTGTGGACTCGGCGAGCACGAGCGCCTCCTGCTCCCGGCCCGGACCGCCCCTTCGGGCCGGCTGCCGGACGGTACGCCGGTGGTCGCCGCCCTCTATGACCTGCCCGCGTCCGCCCTGGGCGCCGGGGTGACGGCCGTCGGCGACGGCCTCCTCATCCTCGGCACGACGCTGGCCTGCCAGGTTCTCGTGGACGCGGTCGACACCGCCGCCGAACCGGCCGGGCTCAGTCTGCGTACCTGGGAGGAGGGCCGGTGGTTGCGGGCGCTGCCCGCGATGGTCGGCACCGCCGCGCTGGACTGGGCGCTGCGGCTGGTCTCGGCGACCGTGGCCGACCTGCCGGATCTGCTCGCCACCGGCGACTCGACCGGGCTGAGCGTGCTGCCGTACTTCTCCGAGGCGGGCGAACGTGCCCCGTTCGTCGATCCCCGCGCGCGGGGTCGCCTCGACGGCCTCCATCTGGGCACCCGTCCCGCCGACGTTGTGCGGGCGGTGTGCGAGGCGATCGCGTACAGCGCCCGGCATTGCCTGACCGCCGCCGGGCTGTCCGGCGAGCTGACGGCCTGTGGCGGCGGGCTGGCCACCGCGGCCTGGGCGCAGATCTTCGCCGACGTGCTCGGCCGGCCGATCCGCGTACTCGCGGGGCAAGAGGTCGGGGCGCGCGGAGCCGCACTGGCCGCCGCCGCGGCGCTGCCCGGCGACGTCGTTTTCGCGCCCGTCCCGGGAATCGTTTACGAGCCGCAGACCTCCTACGAGGACCGGTACGCCCGGTATCTCGACCACGTCGAACAGGCCCGAAACACCTGGTGAAAGGAATACCCGTGCCACCCCTGAAGATCCTCGCCGCCGGCGATCACTTCGTCACCCCCGCCCTGCTCACGGCCGCGCTCCGCGACCGCGTCGGGACGGCCGAGATCCAGGAGCTGACGCTGCCCTGGCCGCTGGTCCCGTTCGGGCCGGTGGCCGAGGTGGACGAGGCCTCCGACGCCGAGGACGAGCTGATCGCCGCGCTGCCCGGGGTTCAGGTGCTGGTCACGCAGATGGCCCCGGTCACCGAGCGGGTCCTGGCCGCCGCGCCCGACCTGCGGCTCGTCGTCGTCTGCCGGGGTGGCCCGGTCAACGTCAACCTGGCGGCCGCGGACCAGCACGGGGTCACCGTCCGCACCACGCCTGGCCGCAACGCGATCGCCGCGGCGGAACATGCCGTGGCGCTGCTGCTGGCCGCGCTGCGCCAGATTCCCCAGATCCACCAAGGGGTACGCGACGGGCAGTGGCGCAGCGACCTGTACGCCCTCGACGAGGTGGGCAGCGAGCTGGCCGGGACGACGGCCGGGTTGATCGGATACGGGGCGATCGGCGCGCGAGTCGCCCGGATTCTGCGCGCCTTCGAGGCGACGGTGCTGGTGTACGACCCGTTCGTGACGACCGCACCCGAGGGCGTCGACCTGGTCGGCCTGGACGAGCTGCTCGACCGGAGCACGGCGGTGAGCCTGCACGCCCGGCTGACCCCGGAGAACCGGCACATGATCGGTGCAGCGCAGATCGCGCGGATGCCGCGCGGATCGGTGCTGGTCAACACGGCCCGCGGCGGGCTGCTCGACTACGAGGCGGTCGTCGACGCGCTCGACTCCGGGCACCTCGGCGCGGCTGCCTTCGACGTGTACGACGCCGAGCCCATTCCGGCCGGGTCGCGGCTGCTCAAGGCTCCGCGTACGGTGCTGACGCCGCACCTGGCCGGGGCGACCCGGCAGACCGCCGAACGCGCCGCGACGCTCGCCGCGGCCGAGGTCGCCTCCCATTACGGCTTGTCATGACAGCGGCGTTACCGTCGGCGGAGCTGCTGACCGCCGCGCAGGACGCCGTCGACCTCGCCGCCGGGATGCTGCGTACGCGGCTGCCGGGGGTGCTGACCGCCAAGGGCGACCGGGACATGGCGTCGGAGGTGGACTACGCCGTCGAACGCGCGGTGCGGTCGTTCCTGGCGGAGCGTACGCCCGACGTCGGGTTCCTCGGTGAGGAGGAGGGCGCGGCCGGGGCCGCCGACGGACTGACCTGGGTGCTGGATCCGGTCGACGGCACGGTGAACCTCGTGCACGGCATCCCGCTGGTGGCCGTCTCGTTGGGACTCGTCCTGGCGGGCACACCCATCCTCGGCGTGGTCGACACTCCGTTCCTGCACCGGCGATATCACGCCGTCCGGGGCGACGGGGCGTACGCCGACGGCCGGCCGATCCGGGCGAGCGGGGTGAGCAGGCTGGCCGACGCCGTGGTGGCCGTCGGGGACTACGCCGTCGGCGAGGACGCGGACGACAAGAACGCCGACCGGCTGGCCGTCACCGGTCGCCTCGTGCCCCGGGTCCAGCGCGTACGCATGCTGGGCAGCGCCGCGATCGACCTGGTCTGGGTGGCCGAGGGCCGGCTGGACGCCCTGGTCATGCTCGCCAACAAACCCTGGGACACCGCTGCCGGCGTGGTCATCGCCCGTGAGGCGGGCGCCCAGGTCGTGGACCGGACGGGCGCCCCGCACACCATGGCCTCCGGCGAGACGCTCGCCGGCGCGCCGCAGTTGCTGGACGAGCTTCTCCCGCTCGTCGGTGTGCGTTAACGGCCTTCTTAACATCGCTTCTCATAGCGTTTCGCGCCGGTTGAGCGCATTAGGCCTTGCTCGCTTTGTGTCCTTCGTGTTAACTGCTTCCGTGATCAAAACGCTGTAGGGCGTTAAGTTGTGTGCTGTTAGGAGAGACCGTGTTCCTGACCATCGCGCACCGGGGTGACCCGTTGGTGCACCGCGAGAACACCATGCCGTCGTTCCGCTCCGCCGTCGACAAGGGCGCGAACACCGTCGAGTTCGACTTGCGCCTGACGCGCGACGGCCGGATCGCGCTCCTGCACGACGCGTCGTTGCAGCGGCTCTGGGGTGTGGACGCCCAGTTCGCCGACCTTACCCTGGCCGAGCTGCGCGCGATCGACGGCGAGGGCTACCAGGTGCCGGAGTTCGCCGAGCTGATCGACGAGTTCGACGACGTCACCTTCCTCGTCGACCTCAAGACCGACGACGTGGTGGCCCCGGCCGTCGAGGCGCTGCGCAAGAAGCCGGGCGCGTTCGAGCGGGCCATCTTCGTGGCGGCCCGGCGGGGCGGCCGCGAGGCCCTGATCAAGCTGCGCCAGGACGAGCCCGACGCGATCATCGGGCTGGACTGGACCGAGGAGAACCCGGCCCCGGCCGACCTCCTCGACGCGATGAAGCCGCAGTACTTCGGGCCGCGCTGGGCCGTCGCCGACGCCGCCGAGGTGCCCCGCATGCGGGCCGAGGGCTACCGCGTCTGGGTCGGCCCGCTCGCCGATCCGGCGCAGGTCGCCGCCGCGGTCGCGTACGGGGTCGACGGGCTCGTCGCCGACGACATCGCCGAGCTGCTCTCCCTGCTGCCATGAGCACCCTGGAGACCGCGCGCCCGGCGACCCAGCAGCCGGAGACCCCGGTACGCCGTCGCAAGCCGAAGCGTGCGCGGGAGTACCTGACGTTCGTCGCGCTCGTCGCGCCGAACTTCATCCTGCTCGCGGTCTTCTCGTACTGGCCGGTCATCTACAACGCGTACCTGAGCCTCACCGACTGGAACCTGATCGCGCCGATGCCGACCTTCGTCGGCCTGGACAACTATCAGGAACTGCTGACCGGACACGAGTTCCGCGAGGTGCTGCTGACGACGGTGATCTTCGTCGTCGGCATCGTCGGCGGCAGCCTCGTCCTCGGGCTGGGCGTGGCCCTGCTGCTGAACCAGAAGCTCAAGGGCCGCGGCGTCGTCCGCACGATGGTCTTCGCGCCACACGTGCTGTCGGGCGCCGCGGTCGGTCTGGCCTGGGTCTTCATCTTCGACCCGCACTACGGGCTGACCCGGGTGGCGTTCTCCGCCATCGGGCAGAGTTCCCCGTCCTGGCTGACCGACTCCGGATGGGCGTTGCCCGCCGTGATGATCGTGTACCTCTGGAAGAACGTCGGCTTCTCGGCCATCGTCTACCTGGCCGGGCTGCAAGGTATGCCGAAGGACCTCTACGAGTCGGCGGCGCTGGACGGCGCGGGCGCGTGGACCGTCTTCCGGCGGATCACCCTGCCGCTGCTCTCGCCGGTCACCTTCTTCCTGATGATCACCACGATCATCTCGTCGTTCCAGGCCTTCGACGTCATCGCCGTGATGACCGACGGCGGTCCGGGCGGCGCCACGACCATCCTCTCCTGGTACGTCTACGAGAAGGGCTTCAGCGACTTCGAGGCGGGCCCGGCCGGTGCCGGCGCCATCGTCATGTTCGTGATCCTGCTGGTGATCACGCTGCTGCAGACCCGGTTCGTCGAGCGGAAGGTCCACTACCGATGACCGTCGCCCGCAAGTTCAGCCTGTACCTGTCGCTGACGGTGGTCGGCGTGATCATGGTCGGCCCGCTGTACTGGTTGTTCGCCTCGTCGCTCAAGCCGTCGGCCGACATCTACTCGTTCCCGCCGGCCTGGTGGCCGACCAGTTTCGAGTGGCACAACTACGTCGACGCGTGGAAGTCGGCCCCGTTCGGCGACTTCTACCTCAACTCCATCATCACGACCGTGGCGGGAACGGCCCTCGAGGTCGCCAACGCCGTGCTCACGGCGTACGCCTTCGTGTTCCTGCGGTTCCCGTTCAAGCGGGTGCTGTTCGGCATCCTGCTCGCCGCCCTGATGGTGCCCGGCCACGTGGTGCTGCTGCCGAACTACCTCACCGTCTCCGAGCTGGGCTGGATCAACACCTATCAGGGCATCGTCATCCCCGGGGCGGCCTCGGCGTTCGGCGCGTTCCTGCTGCGCCAGCACATGCTGACGCTGCCCGACGAGGTGATCGACGCCGCCCGCGTCGACGGCGCCGGGCACCTGCGCCGACTGTTCAGCGTCGTCCTTCCGCTGTCCAAGCCGATGGTGATCACCGTGACCATCGTGTCGATGGTCGGCAAGTGGAACGACTTCGTCTGGCCTCTCATCGTCACCAACACCAACAGCATGCGGACCCTCCCGGTCGGCCTGCTCCTGCTGAAGAACGCCGAAGGCTACGTGAACTGGGGCTCGGTCATGGCCGCCACCGTCTTCGTGGTCCTGCCCGTCCTCATCGTGTTCTTCATCGCTCAGCGCCAGATCGTCGCCGGGTTGACCCAGGGCGCCGTCAAGGGCTGACACCCCTCCCTCGATCTGTCCAGAAAGGATCGTCAATGAAGACTTCCCTGAGCCGTCGCAGTCTGCTCGGCCTCGCCGGGGGCGCCCTGCTCGCCGGCCCGCTCGCCGCCTGCGGTGGTGGGTCCGGCGGTGGCGCCGGCGGCTTCTCCCAGCCCGAGGGAAAGGTCCCCGCGCAGTACGGCAAGCGGCAACGCGTGGTCATCTGGTTCCCCTACACGGGCGCCACCGGCGACGCGTTCGCCAAGCTCGTCGGCAAGTTCAACGACTCCCAGCAGAACATCTACCTGGAGGCGCAGTTCCAGGGCACCTACGACGAGGTCGCCCAGAAGCTCGCCGCCGGCATGCAGGCCCGGCAGGTGCCGGACATGTGCATCTTCTCCGAGGTCACCTGGCGGAAGTTCTACCTCAACGACGCCCTCGAACCGCTCAACGGCTACTTCGGCAACGGTCTGGCGACCACGGACTACGTGGACACCTTGATCGCGGAGGGCACGGTCAAGAACGACACCTGGTGGGTGCCCTTCGGCCGCAGCACGCCGCTCTTCTACTACAACAAGACGATGTTCGCCCAGGCCGGGCTGCCCGACCGGGGTCCGAAGACGTGGGCCGAACTGCGCGAGTGGGCGCCGGCGCTGCAGAAGGTGAAGGTCAACGGCCAGTCGCCGAAGCTGCACGCGTACCCGCAGGTGGACGGGGACTGGATGTTCCAGGGCGCGGTCTGGCAGTGGGACGGCAACTACTCGAAGAACCTGGACGTCACCATCGACCAGGGCGGCGCCGTCGAGGCGGGCGAGTTCCAGCGCGCGCTGATCCACACCGACAAGCAGGCGTACATGGCGAAGAGCCCGAAGGTCGACTTCGCCAACGGCCTGATCGCCACCCTCCAGGAGTCCACCGGTACGCTCGGCAGCCTGCTCAAGGACGCCAAGTTCGAGGTCGGCGCGGCGTTCGTCCCGGAGCAGAAGAAGTTCGGCTGCCCGACCGGCGGCGGCGGTCTGTCGCTGCTGGCCGGCGTGCCGAAGGACCGCAAGCAGGCCGCGTTCGAGTTCATCAAGTTCGCCGCGCAGGCGGAGAACGCGGCGCAATGGTCGGTCGACACCGGGTACCTGCCGGCGACGAAGGCGGCCCTGACCGCCCCGGCGATGGCGCAGCGCTTCACCGAGCGCCCGGCCTTCAAGGTGGCCGTCGACCAGCTGCCCAAGACGCAGGCCCAGGACATCGTGCGGCTGATGGTGCCCAACGCCAACAAGGTGATCTACGGCGGCCTGCAGAAGATCTACGCCGACAACAAGCCGGCCCAGGAGGTCTTCACCGAGGTGGCGACGGAGCTGCGCAAGAACACCGACAGCGTCCGCGACGCCATCTCCAAGCACATCTGATCCGCGAGATTCAGCCCGCGAGGAAGCTGAAGCGCACCTGGCGAGTCGGGTTGTCCCCGTTCGGATCGACGAGGCAGACCGACTGCCAGGTGCCCAGCGCGATGCGGCCGCCGAGCACCGGCAGCGTCGCGTACGGCGCGATGAACGCGGGCAGCACATGGTCGCGGCCGTGTCCGGGCGAGCCGTGCCGATGCCGCCAGCGGTCGTCGGTGGGCAGCAGATCGTCGAGGGCGGTCAGCAGATCGTCGTCGCTGCCCGCCCCGGTCTCGATGATCGCGATGCCGGCCGTGGCGTGCGGGGCGAAGACGTGCAGCAACCCGTCGCCCCGGCCGGCCACGAAGTCGGCGGCCTGGCCGGTGAGGTCCACCACCGACGGCCGGCCGCCGGTGCGTACGGTGATCACAGTGCTCTCCACGAGCCCAGACTAGGCGAGCAGGGTCACCGGAATCCGGACGACGTCCTGATGTGAACTGTCATTCGGCGAGATCCAGAAGACCTCGACGATCCCGGCCTGCGCCCGGCCGACCCGATAGGACACCCGTACGCTGAACGACCCCCGGCAGCCGGAACCGCAGGTGGCCGTGGTGAACGTGGTCGCGATCTGCTTTCCGGCGGCGTCGAGCACCCGGATGTTCACGGTGGCCTCGAAGACGTCGGCCGTCCCGGCGACCGTGATCGGGCTGCCGCGCCGCTGCCCGATGACCGGGTTGGTCACGACGATGGCGGGCAGCAGATCGGTGTAATCGGCCCGGCCGACCGGCGCGGCCAGCGCCGTGCCGTCGCGCTGGAACGCGACCTTGGTGACCGTGGAGAACTGGGTCAGCGTGTAGACCACCTGGGCCTGGCGCAGCCGCGCGGCGTCCCGGCCGCCGTCGTAGAACCCGGGGGAGAAGCTGACCGTCTCGACGCCGTCGCTGATGCCGACGATCCGGAACGTGGTCCCACCCGGGAATCCGGTGGTCAGCCCGGCCGACGCCTCCACAGTGGTCGGTCCGGCCGCCAGCTCGGTGAGGGCCAGCTGCGACGTGCTCTGGGTGGTCGGCCGGGTCCGCTGCGTGTACGCGATCCGCCCGCTCCGGACCAGCCACAGGCTGATGGTGATGGTCCCGGCCGGTCGGCTCGAGGCGGTCGCGTCCGGGCTCGGTGCGCTGGACGGCGACTCGGCCGGTGGAACGGTCGGCGTGGCGGCGGCGCTGGTCGGCGGAGCGCCGGTGGGCGCGTCGCCCACCGTGCCAGACTTCGGCGTACACCCGGCGACGGTCGCCAGCACCACGATGGCAACGATGGCAACGAAGAAACGCTTCATGACGGCGTACCCTCCTCGGCTTCGTCCGCAGCGGTTTCACCACCGGGTAACCGTTGCGTAACAGGCAATTCCAGTCGTGCTTCAGTGCCGCGGCCCGGCTCGCTCGTGATCGTCACGCGGCCGCCGAGCAGGCGCGCGTTCTCCTGGGCGATGGCCAGCCCGAGCCCGCTGCCCTGCCCGCTACGTGCCGGGTCGGCCTTGTAGAACCGGCTGAAGACATGCGGCAGATGCTCCGGCGCGATGCCCGGACCCGCGTCGCTCACGACGACGGTCACCCCCCGCGCGTCACCGCTGACGGTCGCGCGGATCGGCTCGGCTCCGTGCTCCACGGCGTTCGCGACAAGATTCGCGAGTACGCGCTCCAGCCGTCTCGGATCGGTGCAGAGGCCGACGGGGTCCCCGTCGACCGTCACGGGCCAGTCGTGGGCGGCGGCGAGCGCGCGAAGCAGCGCGAGCGGATCCACGGTCGCGGCGATCACCGGCTCCCGTCCGGCGTCCAACCGGGAGATCTCCATCAACTCCTCGATCAGCCGCCGCAGCCGGACGACGTCGCCGATGAGCAGCTCGGCCGGTCGGCGTACGCCGTCGGGCAGGTTCTCGACCTGCTCGGCGAGCAGCGACGCCGCCGCCACGAGCGAGGTGACCGGCGTACGCAGTTCGTGCGCCACGTCGGCGGTGAACCGGCGTTCCCATGCGATCTTGTTCTGGAGCGCCTCGGCCATCTCGTTGAACGATTCCGCCCACGCGCCGAACTCGTCGCGGCCGCGTACGGGCAACCGGGTCGCCAGCAGCCCTTCGGCGATCGCACGCGCGGCGTCGGAGGCCCGCGCCACCGGATCCAGGGTGCGCCGGGCGAGCAGGTGCCCGACCAGGGCGGCGAGCAGGACGACGGTCAGCCACCCGGCGATGAGCACCGCTCGCAGTTGATCGAGGTCGGAGTGGATGCGGTCCTCCGAGCGGACGACGTAGAGCTGCGCCGCCGAACCTGGGATACGCCCGCCCACCACCAGCAGTCCAGTGCTGTCAGGTCGGTCGTAACCGATTCGGCCCGCCGCCGCCTCGCTTCGCAACTCGGGGCTGAGCGCCGGGGCGTACGCCGGATTCGAGGCGGTCGTCTCGCCGTCGGCGACCAGCACCACATGCCGCCCGCTGCTCTCGTACGCCGCGAGCAGGTTGTCCCGCCGTTCGCCGTCCAGCGGTAAGAACTGACGGGCGGCGACCAGCTGCGGGCGTACGTCGGACGCGGCCTGCTGGAGGGAGTCGTCCAGCCGCGCCTGGCGTACAAGTAGGAAGGAGCCGGCCGCCAGCGCACCCGCGGAAATCCCCGCGACCAGGACGAACGCGATGGTGAGCCGGCGTCGGAGCCGGCCGGGCGGTACCGCGCGCGCCGCCACGACGCCCTACCCGAGCAGCTTGTAGCCGGCGCCGCGGACCGTGCGCACCAGCTCGGGACGGGCCGGGTCGTCCTCGACCTTGGCCCGCAGGCGCTGGACCGCGACGTCGACGAGGCGTGAGTCGCCCAGGTATGGGTAGGACCAGACGCGGTCGAGCAGGATCTCGCGGGTGAAGACCTGGCCGGGTCGCCGGGCCAGCTCCAGGAGCAGCCGGAACTCCGTCGCGGTCAGGGCCAGCTCGTGTCCTCCCTTGTGGACGGTGTAGCGCGCCGGGTCGATCTCCAGCCCGCCGACGGCCAGCACACCCTCCTCCGGCTGCGCCGTCGCCCTTCGCAGCAGCGCGCGCACCCGGGCGACCAGCTCCGGCAGGTCGAACGGCTTCTTCACGTAGTCGTCGGCGCCGCACTCCAGGCCGACGACCACGTCGATGGTGTCCGTCCGGGCGGTCAGCATCAGGATCGGCACTTGGCTCGACTTGCGGATCTGCCGGCACACCTCGAGCCCGTCGACACCCGGCAACATGACGTCGAGGACGACGAGATCCGGCTCGTGCGCCCGCCACGCCGTCAGCGCCTGCGCGCCGTCGACGGCCGCGCCGACCCGGAATCCGGCCCGGCGCAGCCCCAGCACCGTCACCTCGCGGATGGCGGCGTCATCCTCGACGACCAGCAGGTCCGCCTCCATGTCTGGATGGTCTCACCACTGGTGGGCGACGTCGACGACTATCCGGCTGTGGGTGCCAGGCCCGTTCAGGGTGAACACCCGGTACGGCAGGCGGGCGCGGACGCCGATCGCGAAGGTCGTGTACCCCTCCGAGGTGCCGCCCGCGACGACGTCCCGCAGGGTGTCGTACGGAACGACGGTCGCCACGTGCTCGCCCGTGGCGTACGCGGCCGGCTCCAGCAGCACGAGCTCGATGACCGCCCCGCCGGCGGTGTACGGCGACAGCGGAACTCCGGTGCCCTGCGTATACGCCTCCCCGTACGCCGCGCGATAACCGGTCGCGGCCCCCTCGAACTCGAACACGACCCGGTCGTAGCAGTCGTGCCGGCCCGTCCGCACCGTCAGCAACGGCGCCTGGGCCAGATCTCCGGCGGCCTTGTCTCCGCTGCCCCACGTGATTCCGCAGTACGGCGCGGCCGCCTCGGCGGTTCCCCCTACGCTGAGCCCGCTCGCGATCATGATCGCCGCGGCCAGCATCATCTTGATTCTCATACCCGCGAGGGTCGACGCGGTGCTGCACAGGAGGTTCGCAGCCGGGTAACCGTCGCGTAACCGCCAGCGGGGGTGCAGGGGAGGCTCTGTGTCAGGCGCGGGCGATCTGCATCAGGAATTCGGCGTTGCTCGACGTCTTGCGCAGCCGCTCGACGAGCTGCTCGCCGGCCTGCTGCGTGTCGAGGTGATGCAGCGCCTGCCGCAGCCGGCGTACCAGGATCAGTTCCTCCGGCGGCAGCAGCAGTTCCTCGCGACGCGTACCGGAGGCCTCGACGTCGACCGCCGGGAAGATCCGGCGCTCGGCGAGCCCCCGCACCAGGCGCAGCTCGGCGTTCCCGGTGCTCTTGAACTCCTCGAAGATCACCGTGTCGCCGGTCGACCCCGTCTCGACCAGCGCGGTCGCGATGATCGTCAGCGAGCCGCCGCCTTCGAGGTTGCGTGCCGCGCCCAGGAACCGCTTAGGGCCGTGCAACGCGCCGGCTTCGATGCCGCCGGTCATGATGCGCCCGTTCGCCGGCGCGGCCAAGTTGTACGCGCGTCCCAGCCGGGTGATCGAGTCGAGCACGACGACGACGTCCCGCCCCAGCTCGACGAGCCGCTTCGCGCGCTCGATCGCCAGCTCGGCGACCGCGATGTGATCCGACGGTGGACGGTCGAACGTGGACGCGATCACCTCTCCGCGTACCGTGCGGGCCATGTCGGTGACCTCCTCCGGGCGCTCGTCGACGAGCACCGCCATGAGGTGGGCGTCCGGGTGGTTGACCGACACGGCATGCGCGATCGCTTGCAGCACAATCGTTTTGCCCGCCTTCGGCGGCGAGACGACCAGCGCCCGCTGGCCCTTTCCGATCGGGGTCAGCAAGTCCACGATCCTCGTCGTGAGGATGTGCGGCTCGGTCTCCAGCCGCATCCGCTCGGTGGGGAAGAGCGGGGTCAGCGCGTAGAAGTCGGGCCGATCGGGGGCGGAGCCCGCGGCGACACCGTTCACAGTGGTCACCTCGGTCACGGCCGGGCGGCGGGGACGCCGATCCCGGGCCTCGCCCAGCACGGTCACCGCCTCGACGTGGTCGCCCCGGCGCAGGCCGTGCTTCTGGATCACGCCCTTCGACAGGTACGCGTCGTCGGCGGCGGGCAGATAGCCGTCGACGCGGACGAAGCCATGCCCGTCCGGACGGAGGTCGACGACTCCGATGATTTCGTTGGTCATGGGAAAGCTCCTGAGCACGATGAGTCGCACCGGGCACGGCTGTGCACCGATGGGGAAGCGCGACGCGTACGCTGCGCGAACCGCGCTGGAATGGAACGGTCGCCGCATCGTCGGACAAAGACGGAAAGCGGATCAGACCGGGGAAATCGGCACCACTGGGGCGGGAAGTCCACGCCGGCATCAGCAAGTGCTACGCCGAAGGTAGCTCACGGCGTACGCCCGGCGCAAACACCTTCGCCCGGCGTGCGACGCTCCCTTATCCTCAGGCGATGATCTGCGTACTCGACAACTTGGGCGGAGGCGCCCACCCCCGGTGAGCCCGGCGGTGCGGGTGACGCCCCGCCGCGAACTTCAAGCCGGCCGACGACGCCGAGCCCACCGATGCTGGGGGCACGTCATCGCCGCCCCGCTCTGGCCGTTGCACGGCGTGAACCTCGGCACCCTGTTGCGTACCTGCGATGCCGTCGGCGCCTGCCTGGCCGTGCCGCCGTTTCGCTGGGTCGACGAGGCCCTCGCCCGCGGGAACACGTTGCGGCAGCCGACCTGCGCGTCGCCAACCCGATCGGGTGGCTGGCCGGCGAACGGGCCGCCGGCAGCCACCTCCTCGGGTCGAACTGGCCGACGAGGCGATCCGCCTCGGCGACCTGCCGGCCGCCCGGCGCCGCACGGTCGCGGTGCTGGGCCACGAAGCCTCCGGCATCCCACCGGAAGCGGCCGACCTGCTCGACGGCTGCGTGGAGATTCCCATGGTGGGCACCGGAACCAGCCTCAACGTCGCGGTCGCCGGTTCGCTCGTCCTCTATCGACTCGCCGGCCTCCTGTGATCACCAGTGTTCGGCGATCTCCCGGCGGTAGCGCTCCTCGTACTTCGCGAGCTCGGCGTCGACGGCCGCTGCTCTGGCCTCGGTCAGCACGACGGTGGGCTCGCGATGCGGGGCGGCTTGGATCATGCGTACGCGCAGCCCCGGTTGCGGATGCGCGGCGAAGATCGAGGCGTCCTCGCGAATGGACAGCTGGCGCAGCTGTCCGGCCGCGGTCGCGTACTCGGCGCGGGTGTCCTCCACGGTCTCCCGCCAGCCGATCACCCCGGCCTTCTGCCGGGCACGAGTGCCGATCCGGGTCTTCAGCCGGGAGGTGAGGACGAGGACGTCCAGCAGGCCGACGACGGCCGTCGACCCACCGGCCTGTGCGGCCAGGTCGTCGGCGTAATACTCGGCTCGTTGCGAGGACCGTGCCGCCAGCGCGTGCGTGCCCATGTGCAACAGGAGGAGGGCGCCGCGGACGGCGTTCACGACGGGCAGCAGTACCAGGCCGGCGAGCAGGGCGGCGCTCGGCCGGACGGTGCCGTTGACGCGGTCCCGGACCTCGGCCAGGACCTGCCGTGGGTCGATCAGATCGGCGATCGTGCCGAACACGGTCACCGCCGGTTGGAGGGCCAGCCGCCGTGAGCCGTCTCCGTTGACGAAGTGCCCCAGCTCATGAGCGAGTACCGCGACTCGTTCCTGCGGCCGGAGCACCGACCAGAACGGCAAGCCCAGCAGAAGGATCCGCCGCCGGCGAAGGCCCACCACGAGGGTGGACGCCTCCCAGCGGCTCGTGGTCGCGATCGTGTGCGGCATGGGTGCGCCGACCTTGGCGGCGACCTCGCGGACGACTGCGAAGAGTGCCGGAGCCTGCGCCTCGGTGAGCGGGTCGGCGTCGCCCAGCACCTTGCGGGCCGCGCCCAATCGTGGCCGGAGCACCACCGCGACCGCGACGAGCAGGAGCCCCAGCGCCTTGCCGAGCAGGGACGCCGTGATCACCAGGTGAAGACCGACCGCAGTCATACCGATGAGGAGCGCCAGGATCAGTGCGGTGATCCCGACGAGCGCGATCTCGCTGAGGCTGACCGTCGGGGGCTGCGCTTTCTTGCCGACCAAGGTCCGGAAGAGCGTGGCGCTGAGGTCATAGCCCGCCTTGTGATCGAGCCGTCGGAGCCGGCGGTCGACCCGGCTCGGCGCGTTCGAGACCGGTGCCGCGTCGAGGTTCCACTCGCAGCGTTCACACCAAGGCTCCCCGTCGTGTCCGGTCACCAGAGCGGAGTGGCACTCGGGGCATCGTGTCGGGACGTCGGCCGAGGTGAGCGAGGGGAAAGCAGGCACAGCCGGGGAGCGTACATGATCAAGGGCGGCCCGGGTCGCCCCGTGCCGCCCTTGATCGACGCGCGCTATGTCAGGAGTCGCCGCCGGTCTCGCCCGCCGGGGCGGCCGTGACGTCCTCGATCGCGTACTTGCGGGAGGCGTCGGCGACCACGCTGGCCGGGATCTCGCCGCGCTGGGCGAGCTGGGACAGCGTCGCGACCACGATCGACTCGGCGTCGACGTGGAAGTGGCGGCGCAGCGCCGAGCGGGTGTCGGACAGGCCGAACCCGTCGGTGCCGAGCGAGGTGTAGTCGCCCGGGACCCAGCGGGAGATCAGGTCCGGGACGGCCCGCATCCAGTCGGAGACGGCCACCTTCGGACCGGTCGAGCCGGCCAGCGCCTGGGCGACATACGGCGTCCGCGGGGAGTCGGGGTTGAGCAGGTTGTGCTGCTCGCACTCGACCGCGTCGCGGCGCAGCTCGGTCCAGCTCGTCGCGGACCAGACGTCGGCCGAGACGCCCCAGTCCTGGGCGAGCAGCTCCTGGGCGCGCATCGCCCACTGCATGCCGATGCCGGAGGCCAGGATGTGCGCCTTCGGCCCGTCGCCGGTCGCCGGGGAGTACCGGTAGAGGCCCTTGAGGAGGCCGTCGACGTCCACGTTCTCCGGCTCGACCGGCTGCGAGATCGGCTCGTTGTAGATCGTCAGGTAGTAGTAGATGTCCTCCGGCTGGTCGCCGTACATGCGGCGCAGACCGTCCTGCACGATGTGGGCGATCTCGAAGGCGAACGCCGGGTCGTAGGTGACCGCGGCCGGGTTCGTCGCCGCGAGGAGCAGCGAGTGGCCGTCCTCGTGCTGGAGGCCTTCACCGTTCAGCGTGGTACGCCCAGCGGTCGCGCCCAGCAGGAAGCCGCGCGCCATCTGGTCGGCGGCTGCCCACAGCCCGTCGGCGGTGCGCTGGAAGCCGAACATCGAGTAGAAGATGTAGACCGGGATCATCGGCTCGTCGTGGATCGCGTACGAGCTGCCGGCCGCGGTGAACGAGCCCACCGAGCCGACCTCGTTGATGCCCTCGTGCAGGATCTGCCCGGCCGTCGACTCCTTGTAGGAGAGGAACAGCTCCCGGTCGACCGGCGTGTAGGTCTGCCCGTGCGGCGAGTAGATCTTCGCGGTCGGGAAGAGCGAGTCCATGCCGAAGGTGCGGGCCTCGTCCGGGATGATCGGCACCCAGCGCGAACCGATGTTCTTGTCCCGCATCAGGTCCTTGAAGAGCCGGACGAAGGCCATCGTGGTGGCGACCTTCTGCTTGCCCGAGCCCTTCTTGATGTCCTTGTAGAGGTCGTCGCCCGGCAGCACCAGCTTCTTGCTCTCGGTACGCCGGCTCGGCAGGCTGCCGCCGAGGGCGTTCCGCCGCTCCATGAGGTACTGGTACTCGGCGGAGTCCTTGCCCGGGTGGAAGTAGGGCGGCTCGTACGGGTTGGCCTCGAGGACCGAGTCGGGGATGTCCAGGTAGAGGCGGTCCCGGAAGGACTTGAGGTCGTCCAGGGTCAGCTTCTTCATCTGGTGCGTCGCGTTGCGGCCCTCGAAGTGGGAGCCCAGCGTCCAGCCCTTGATCGTCTTGGCGAGGATCACGGTCGGCTGGCCGGTGTGCTCGGTCGCCGCCTTGTAGGCCGCGTAGAGCTTGCGGTAGTCGTGCCCGCCGCGCTTGAGGCCCCAGACCTCGTCGTCGCTCATGTCCTCGACCATCTTGCGGGTCCGCGCGTCGCGGCCGAAGAAGTGCTCCCGCACGTACGCCCCGGACTCGGCCTTGTACGTCTGGTAGTCGCCGTCGGGCGTGGCGTTCATCAGGTTCACCAGCGCGCCGTCGGTGTCGGCGGCGAGCAGCGGGTCCCACTCGCGACCCCAGATGACCTTGATGACGTTCCAGCCGGCGCCCCGGAAGAAGGCCTCCAGCTCCTGGATGACCTTGCCGTTGCCGCGGACCGGCCCGTCGAGGCGCTGCAGGTTGCAGTTGATGACGAAGGTGAGGTTGTCCAGCTCTTCGCGGGCGGCGACGCCGATCGCGCCCAGCGTCTCCGGCTCGTCCATCTCGCCGTCGCCGAGGAACGCCCATACTCGCTGGTCGGACGTGTCCTTGATGCCCCGGTGCTGGAGGTAGCGGTTGAACCGGGCCTGGTAGATGGCGTTGACGCCGCCGAGGCCCATGGAGACCGTCGGGAACTCCCAGAAGTCCGGCATGAGGCGCGGGTGCGGGTAGGACGGCAGGCCGCCGCCGGGGTGGCTCAGCTCCTGCCGGAAGCCGTCCATCTGCTGCTCGGTCAGCCGGCCTTCGAGGTACGCGCGCGCGTACATGCCGGGGGAGGCGTGACCCTGGTAGAAGATCTGGTCACCGCCGCCGGGGTGGTTCTTGCCCCGGAAGAAGTGGTTGAAGCCCACCTCGTAGAGGCTCGCGCTGGAGGCGAAGGTCGAGATGTGCCCGCCGACGCCGATGCCGGGGCGCTGCGCGCGGTGCACGGCCATGGCGGCGTTCCAGCGGATGTACGCCCGCAGCCGGCGCTCGACGTGCTCGTCGCCGGGGAACCAGGGCTCCCGCTCCGGGGTGATGGTGTTGATGTAGTCGGTCGTGGTGAGCGGGGGTACGCCCACCTGGCGCTCGCGGGCTCGTTCGAGCAGGCGGAGCATGACATAGCGAGCGCGTTTGGCGCCGCGCTCGTCGATCACGCCGTCGAGCGACTCGACCCATTCAGCCGTTTCCTGCGGGTCGATGTCCGGCAGCTGGCTGGGCAGGCCGTCGCTGATGACCGGGCGCTTGCGTTCGGTGGACACAGGCGTTCCCTCGCGTTTGTGTGGAAGTAGACCTTGTTATTTGGTGTTTAGTGGCGCGGTGTGACAGTGGTACGTCACGTTCATCCTGCCTCGCCGACCCCGTCCTCGTCACGCCGAACGCGAACGGATGCGATCCGCGACACGCTTACTGACCAGTAACATCGCAAGATCACGCTCGGATGATCATGCCCGAGCCTGGAGTGCGGCGCGAATCTCACCCACCACGGCTGGGAAGTCGTCGTGCAGCCGGGCGGCCGTGACGTGGAGGACGAGCCAGCCCGCGCCGAGGACGCGGTTCAGCCGGGTTCGGTCGCGTTCGAGCTGCTCAGGCGAGGGGTGCCAGGTCCCGGCGTACTCCACGGCGACCCGTGCGCCCGGCCAGGCGAGGCCGAGCCGGGCGATCACCCGGCCCTCGTGGGCCAGGACGAACTGGGCGACCGGCGGCGGCAGACCGGCCCGGACGAGGCGTACGCGCAGCCGGCTAGCCGGCGGCGACTCGGCGGCCGGGTCGGCGAGCGCGACGGTCTCGGACACGCGCCGCCAGCCCGGCTCGTCCCGCTGCCCGGCCAGGTACGACGTCAGCTCGGGCGCGCGCAGGACACCCTGCTCGGCCCGCTGGCGATGCCTTCCACAC
>NZ_JBFBAZ010000142.1:0-19447 GCF_040682475.1 Hamadaea sp. NPDC051192 | reverse complement strand
GCGCAATGCGGCCAGCGCGCAATGCGGCCAGCGCGCAATGCGGCCAGCGCGCGGAGCGGCCAGCGCGCGAAGCGGGCGGCGGGCGAGGCGGCAGGGAGAGTCAGGTGGGGAGGGTTACGCGGCGGGTGATCCCGATCGACTCCAGGAACGGTTCGTCGTGACTGGCCACGACGAGCGCCCCGCGATAGGCCTCCAACGCCTGCGACAGTTGCCGGACGCTGGTCAAGTCGAGATTGTTCGTCGGCTCGTCCAGCAACAACAGTTGCGGTGCGGGTTCGGCCAGCAGCAGCGCGGCCAGCGTCGCGCGGAAGCGCTCGCCGCCGGAGAGCGTACCGGCGACCTGATCGGCTCGCGTTCCCCGGAACAGGAATCGGGCCAGCCGCGACCGGATCTGATTCGGCGTGGCGTCCGGTGCCACCCGGGCGACGTTCTCCACGATGGTCAGCCGATCGTCGAGCAGGTCGAGTCGCTGCGGCAGGTAGCGCAACGGAACCGCGGCGTCCACCGAACCTTCGGCCGGCGCCAGTTCGCCCGTCACCGTCCGGAGCAATGTGGACTTCCCGGCGCCGTTCGCGCCCACCAATCCGATGCGCTCCGGTCCGCGTACCAGTAGATCCACCTGATGACCCACGTGCGCGAGCCGGGCGTGGACCGTCAGCACGGTGCGACCGGCCGGCACCTCGGTGGCCGGGAGATCGACGCGGATGGTGTCGTCCTCGCGGACCGCCTCCTCCGCCTCGACCAGGCGCTCCCGCGCCTGCTCCAGCTTCTCCTGGTGCATGGTCTTGTGCTTGCCCGCGGACACCTGCGCCGCGCGCTTGCGGTTGCCCATCACGATCTTCGGCTCGCGCTTGGTGTCGTTCATCTTCTGGCCGTAGCGAACGCGCCGGTCCAGCTTGGTCCGGGCGTCGATCAGCTCCCGGCGTTGCCGCCGGACGTCCGCCTCGGCCACCCGGACCAGGCGTTCGGCCGTCTCCTGCTCGGCCTCGACAGCGGCCTCGTAGTCGCTGAAGCCGCCGCCGAAGAACCGGATCTCGCCGTCGCGCAGCTCGGCGATCTGGTCCACCAGCTCCAGCAGGGCCCGATCGTGGCTGACCACGAGCAGCACTCCCGGCCACGCCGCGACGGCTTCATACAGTCTGGTACGCGCAGCGCGGTCCAGGTTGTTGGTCGGCTCGTCGAGCAGCAGCACCTCGGGTCGCCGGACCAGTTGGGCGGCGAGCCCGAGCAGGATCGCCTCCCCGCCGGAGACCTGGCCGATGCGCCGATCGAGGTCGACGTGGGTCAGCCCGAGCCGGTCGAGCACCGCGCGCGCCCGTTCGTCGACGTCCCAGTCGTCGCCGACGGCGGTGAAGTGCGCCACGTCGGTCTCGCCGCGCTCGATCGCCTGCAAGGCCCGCCGGGTTTCGGCGATGCCGAGCAGCTCGTCCACCGGCATCTGGGTGTCGAGGGTCAGGTCCTGCCGCAGGTAGCCGAGGCTGCCCGCGGTGTGCACGGTGCCCGAGGCCGGCCGCAGTACGCCGGCGATCAGGCGCAGCAAGGTCGACTTGCCGGAGCCGTTGAGCCCGACGAGCCCGGTACGCCCCGGGCCGACGGTGAACGAGAGAGTGTCGAAGACGCGGTCGCCGTCGGGCCAGGCGAATCCGAGATCTTGTACGACAAGGGAATTAGACATAGGGCGACTCCACAGTGGTCGATCCGGCGGGGGATGCGGAGAGACACCACGGGATGGGCCAGGCGGAGAAAGGCCGGCTCACGAGGGCGGGCGATCTGGATCGGCGCACGACTCGACGTCGTGGTGTCTCGATCTCAGATCAGCACTGATCGCGCTCCTCGGGACGGCAGTAGAACGTGATCATTGTAGCCCGTCGCCGAGCCGGACGACCAGGGGTTTCCGGGGGGTGTGCGGCAGCGCACTCCCCGGCGGCACCTGCGGATTCAAGGTTTGTTCAATCCCGGTGCAAGGCGGCCCTGCCACGCTGACGGCGCTTCTCCGAGGCGCGTCAGGCACCTCCGACGCGCTGGCAGAGATCGTCTTCGAGGGGGACCGTGACATGTACAGGCAGGCCCGCGACCGCTGGCGATTGGGCGAGGTGGATCCCGGTGGGGACCGGGCGCAGCTGCGGCAGGAGGCGCTGGCCGAGCTGGCCGAAGCCGGTGGCCGTGCCTACCGGATGCCGGTGACGGAGGAGGTCGCCGACGCCAGTGGTCTGGTCCGGGTCGCGGTGGATCAAGCCGGCCGAGTCGTCGACGTCCACATCAGCTCGGACTGGTGCGATCGGCTGGGTGCGAGCGGGCTGGGCCCGGCGCTGCTGGAAGCCCGCAAGAACGCTGTGGCCGCGATGGTGAAGGCCCGCGCTCTTTCCGCGCTGGCGGAGCGGGAACAGCTGGCGTCCGACGGCGATCCGGATCGCGAGTGGCGACCGGTGCCGTACGCCGAGCCGCTGAGCATCGAGCAGGTGTGGCAGCGGCTGTCGGACAACGAAGACCTGCTCTACCGCCGGCAGAAGGCGGTCCGCGCCGTCGCGGAGGGACGCCCCCGATCGATCGGCAGCCCGTTCGGCCTGCTCAGCGGCCAGTGCATGGGACGCGCTCTGGTGAGCGTCACGGCTGAGCCGATGCGAGCGCCGCGGGCGGACACCGGGCAGCTGCGGCAGGTGGCGCTGGATCTGTTCCGGCAGGCCGAAACGCAGGAGTGGGAGACGGCCCGGTGACCGGCCCGGCCACGACCGAGGTCGTCACCGACAACGTCCGGCAGGAGGCCGACAAATGGCGGGACCTGTCCGACGAGATGGCGGCGGTCGAGTCGAACCCGGTGGGCAACGACGGGCTGAAGCTCGGTTTCACCGCGTTCTTCATCGGGCCGACCGAACTGATCGCCACCACCCTGCACTCGGCGGCCTACAACGAGTTCTACGCGGAGGTCCAGGACCTGGTCCGCGCGGCGAAGACCGAGTGGCTGCAACTGGGCGAGGCGCTGGACCGGATGGCCGACGAGTTCGACCGGACCGATCAGACGGCGGAGGCCGACCTCGACTCGATCTACACCGAACCGGCGACGAACGGCGCACAGGGCCCGCCGCCCGAGGCGCACGCGGGAGGGCAGCAGGATGACTAGTCCGGGTGAGCCGAGCGGCGACCCGTCGCAGCACACGAGCGCGGTCGAGACAGCGGTGCGCCAGATCGAGGAGACCGCCGACCAGCTGGTCGCGGACTTCGACTCGCTGGTGCAGGAGTTCGCCGACAACGCGGTGTGGCTGTCGCCGGTCATCGGCGCCGCCGCGGTGTGGGTGCTCCAGGAAACGCTGGACGAGATCCGGGTCGAACTGAATGCGGTGCTGGACATCGCGGGGGAGGTGCTGGCGCACTACACCCCGGTGATCTCCTTGATCAATATCAGCTTCCATTGGCTGACCGCGGTCAAACAGCCCGTCTCGGGCATGGTCCCCATGATCCAGCAGTACGCGACCGAGAACCTCGCCTACTGGGAGGGCGGCACCGCGAGCCACTACAAGCAGCAGATCGTCCCACCACAGGCCGGCGCGGCCGGGGAGCTGTCGGCGAAGGCGGGCTTCATCAGCGAGTGGCTCTACGGCATCGCGCAGGCCAACGTGGAGTACGTCACCAAGCTCTCCGAGGTGATCGGCACGATCGCGGGAGACGTCGCGCAGGCCGCCGTCAAGGCGGGCACGATCATCGACATCCCGTGGGCGATCTCGGACTTGGCGTCGATCGTGAAGACGCTGGTGAAGACCGAGATGGACAACCTGGCCGGCATCGGCCAGCGGATCGTGGAAGCCGGCGAGAACGTACGCCAGATCGTGTCCGACCGGGTGGACGAGAGCAAGTTCCCCGGCGGTGACTGGCCGCAGGCCGTGCGGGACTGAGCCCTACTTCAAGAGCGCGGGCGGCGGCGGTAGCGCCGATAGCACCACAAGCCGAGGACCAGCCCGGCGACGGCGACCGGCAGGTACGCCCACGACTGGGCCGCCCAGGGCGACGGTGCGATCGCGGGACCGTCGAGCCGCCCGTGTTCGAGCAGGTCACGTGCCCAATCGCCGCAGCCGTGCCCGGCGACCGCAAGCGGGAGTCGCTTTGCTTGGCCGGGCGTGAGATGGATGGCTTGGCATGAGTCGGTGGCGACGTCGGTGGCGGTCAGGATCGGCGCCTCGTCGCGCCAGGCGACCAGACCGGGACGGCCGGTGAATCGGGCGGTCTCGTCGGCGATCCGCCGGTCGGCGAGGTCCACCCGCTGGAGGTGGAAGGTCTGGTTGCCGCAGTACTGCCACCAGCTGCACTGCTCGCCGTACGCGAGGAGGACCGAGGAGCCGTCCGGGCTGAAGGCAGCCGGTCCCGCCAGCAGCTGCCGGTCGCTGAGCGGCAGTTCCACCTGTAGCTCGCCGGTCGCCACGTCGACGACGACGAAGCGATAGTCCTTTCCCTCCTTGCCGAGGACCATGGCGATCCGGCGGCCGTCGGGCGAGAACGAGGCCCCCCACGCGGCATCGGTGTCGGCGGTGAGGAGCGTACGCAGCTTTCCGGTCGCGACGTCGACCAGGACGATGTCGTCGGGGTGCGAGGGGTCATTGAGCTGCTCATTGTTCGGCCCGTAGGTGATGACGCCGTCGTCGCGGTCGATCACGGCGACCGCGGTGCGGCTGTCCGGAGCCCAGACCGGGGTCAGGCTCAGCGACCAGATCGGCTCCGACACCATGTGAACCTCGCCGGTCGTGAGGTCCAGCAGGTTGTGCCGGAGCAGGTAGCGCCCGTCGGGGGAGAGGCTGCCGACGTCCTGACCGGGAGCGAGATAGATCAGGCGATACGAGTCGTCCCGTCCGACCAGCACGACGGCGGTTTCGAAGTTGAGGCTGTGCCCGGTGGTGAAGGCGAGCTTGACCGGCCCGTTCGGGTCGGCGTCGAACGTCTGCTGCCACAGGTACGGCGCGGCCACCGACTTCGGCAGCACGTCCGGTCCGCCGCCGGCGAACCCGGTGTCGGTGTGGCCGCGTACGGGGAGCCAGGCCAGGCCCGCGAGCACGAGCAGGCAGAGGATGCTCGCGACGATCCGGCGGCGTCGCCGGGTGCGCCGTCCGCGTCGCCACAGGTCGTCCGGCAGGCGTACGCCGGGCGCTGTGCCCGCGGCGTCGTGGAGCGCCTGCGCCAGCCGGGTCGTCATCGGGCCACCTCCTGCAGCTCGGCCAGGTCGGGAGCGAGGACGCGCAGCCGGGCGAGGGCGTCGCGGGTCTGGCTCTTGACGGTGCCGACGCCGACGCCGAGAACCGTGGCGGCCTGGGCCTCGGTGAGGTCTTCGAAGTAGCGCAGCACGAGCACCGCCCGCTGCTTCGAGGTGAGTTTGGCCAGCGCCTGCTGGACGGCGACGGTCAGAGCGACGTCGGGGACGGGCCCGGCGGCGTCGGGCAACCGGTCGACCGGTACGGCTTCCCGCCGCCACCGTCGCCACCAGGACACGTGCTGGTGATAGAGAACCCGCCGCACGTACGCGTCCGGGTCGCCGCCGGCGACGATCCGCTCCCAGCGCGACGCCACCTGGACCAGGGTCTGCTGCACGAGATCCTCGGCGAGATGGGCGTCGCCGGTGAGCAGGTACGCCGACCGCGACAGCGCCGCGACGCGCGCGTGCACGTAGTCGCGGAACGACTGCTCGGGACCGGGTGGCATGACGGGCACACTACGAACACGCTCGGAGCGCCCTGAATGGAGGGGACGTCGGAGCGATGACGTGATGCGGCCGGCGCACTCCCCTCGAGGTACGCCGGCCGCGGTCGGTGGATCGCCCTCGTCACCGGATCGGGGGCGGCGGAACGTCCGAACGTTCCTCGATCCGGCGGTACTCGACGGGCTCCTCGGCCACCGTGGTCCGGGACCGGCGGTTGCTCCAGAAGATGGTCGTGATGACCAGGCCCAGGGCGCCGGCCGCCATGAGGATCCAGCCGACGGCGTCGAGATCTACTCCGGCGATTCTGACATCCAGCGCGAAGGTCAGAATCGCGCCTACGGCGAGCAGGAAGATGCTGGCACCGATACCCACGACGCACTCCTCTCTTGCGAACGGCCCCCGTGCTGGCCGACCGGTACCCAGTCGGGCGGACATTGACACCTGACCGGTTCGACCCGCCGCCTGATCCGGGAGAACCACCGTCTGGTCCGGGAGAACCACCGCCTGATCCGGGACGACCACCGTCTGTTTCAGAGCGAGCCGCCGCCTGTTTTCGGAGAGTAGTCATGACAGAGAGTGGTCCGAACGTCGCGTTCTGCTGTCTCTCATCCGACACGGAGCTGGTTCCCAGTGACGCGCCGATGATCTGATCCGCCGAAGGCATACACATGCCTCACTGAATTGACCGGCCTCAGTGGACTGTCCTGTCTGGCCGGCGGGCGATCGGACGGGTCGACAATGGGGATGGGGAGCAGATCCCGGCTGGCCAGTGCCATCCGGGCGGCGCTGGCACTGGTGTTGGTGACTCCGGTGGCGGTGGTGGTGACCGGTGCGCCCGCGCACGCGGATCCACCCGACTGGGAGACGGGCCTCCGGCAGGTCGTGACCGACACGGCCGGCTGGGCGAACGGATTGAGCAAGGTAGGGCAGCTGGCACAGCCGCTGCCCATGCTCGGCGTCAGCGCGGGATCTCTTGTGGACGCCGATCACCTGGTGCAGTCCGCTTCGGACGGGCTGACCGCGTACGGGCTGACCAACAGCGACCGCGATCTCGGCGGCGGCGTCCGGCTGACGAGCACCGTCACCGAGACCAACGGGGTCCACGAACTCGATCTCCAGCTCTCCGCCAAGCGCGAGGTCACCGGGAAGGACTTCGCGGCCGCGGGGATCACCGCCGGGCAGGCCGTCACCGTCACCGGCTGGGCCACGCTGCGGCTCAAGGCCCGCTCCGACGGCACGACCACCTATCTGGTCCGCGACGCCGACGCGCCGCGGCTCGACATCGACACCGTCGCCCACTTCCGGCCCGATCTGGACAAGGCGACGGCGTCCGTGGGCATCCTGGAGGTCGCGCTCCAGCCAGGCACGACGCTCTCGGCCTCGGCACACCTACTGGTACGCGTGAACGACCCGAACGGCGACGGCAAGCTCGCCTTCGGCGCCGGCGGTGAACTCAGCTCACCCGGTTCGCTGACCGGCCTGATCACGGCGGCGTTGGACGGCGCCGGCGGCGGCAAGATCTCCGACGACGCGACGGAGGCCGGACCGGGCTCGATCAACGCCACGATCAAACTCGGAGCGGCCGCGAGCGGCGCACCGGTCGGGCTGCCGACCCTCGACGCGACCGTCACGGTCGCGTGGCCGGACGTCAGCACCGGGCAGCCGACCGTCGGCACGTCCGGGCTGGACGGCACGATCGCCAAGTTCAAGAACATGAGTCCGCTCGACCTGGCGGCCGGACTGGCCCAGCTGGCCACGTTCCTGTCAGGCGTGCAGGGCAGCAAGGCGGCGGGCAACCTCAACCTGCCGTTCCTACGTGGCACGTACGCCGACGCGATCGCCGTCAACGAGAAGGTCACGGCGTTCCTCAAGAAGCACACCTACCCCAAGCCGGAGGACCCTGCCTTCGTCCCGGGCACCGATGATCCGGCCAAGGCGGGCCAGCCCCGGTTCACCTCGTTGCAGCAACTGCTGAAGCTGTTGTCGGACGAGGGACTGCTCGGTTCGACGCCGATGTCGTTCGCCGGGGACAAGCTCGCCTTCTCGCTGGCGTTGGCGCGTACGCCGGGCTCAGCGGTCGCGCTGGATCCGGGTGCGGCGAGCGTCTCGGGCAAAGGCGCGACGTTCAGCCCCAGCGGCTTCTCCGTGCCCACCAACCGGTTCACTCCTGGGGCGTTGAAGGGCCAGCGGGTGGTGGCCGGCACCTCCGCCGGCACCGTGGCGGACAACACGGCGACCACGGTGACCCTGACGGGCGAATGGATCGGCGGCCGCCCCGGCGACGACAGCAGCTGGGTCATCAGCAGCTCCGACCCGCACATCGGAGCCGTGCAGCTCGGCGACTCGTTCACCCAGACATTGGACGACGGCAAGAAGACCGGTCTGCGTACGGCGAACGCGCAGGCGAGCCTGGCGCAGGTCAAGCCGGCCTACACCGCCGCGATCACGCTCGTCCTCGATCTGCGGGACGACGTCGGCGACGCCACCGCGAACGCCGACCGGGTGTTGCTGCGGACCGACCCGAACACCCCGCTGTTCACCGCCGACTTCCCGATCACCTCGGCGATCGACTTCTACACGAAGGTCGGCTTCCTCAAGGTACGCGTGAACGGCTCGCTGGCCGTGGGCAAGGCTGCCGCCGCGCCCGCGATGCTGAGCGTGAAGTTCAAGCAGGCCCAGGATCTCAGCTTGGGCGCGCTGTTCCAGAAGTTGCAGACCGACCCGGCGAGCCTGCTCGACGTCACGTCGTCCGTGCGGACGACCGGATCGGTCCGGCTGACCGTCCCGGGTGACACCGGGATCCTCGGCGAGGGCATCAGCGCCACCTTCAGCCAGACCGCCGGTGGCGACCCGGTCATCAACGCGACCAACCTCGACGGGCTCTACTCGCTGGACTTCAACGCCGACGACCCGAACGCCCTGTTCGCCACGGTCGTCGAGGCGATCAAGCTGATCAACCAGGCGCTCGCGGCGGCCAACGGCGGCAGCGGCATCATGGACCAGAAGATCCCGCTGCTCGGCAAGTCGCCCCGCGAGATGATGGGCAGTGACGAGAGCGGCGTCGGCACCTCGGTCAGCTACACCGCGGAGAACTCGAACTTCCTGCTGAAGGACGAGAGCCGGGATGCGAGCTCCGCGTTCCCGCAACGGCTCAAGGACCGGACCGTCGTCATCGGGACGAAGGCGTACCGGATCCTCGACGTCGTCGACGACCAGACTCTGCGGATCGCCGCGGCCGGGTCGGCGACGCCGGAGGCCGGTGCGGCGTACGCCGTCCGCCCGGAACTGGCCGAGGCGGTCGACCGGCTGCTGGCGAACCCGCCGGAGACGCTGCAGGACGCGCTCGACATGGTCAACAAGACCATCGGCGAGGGCAGCGGCCTGAGCTTCGCCCTCGACCAGCGCGAAGGCGGCCCGTACCTGCGTATCGGGCTGGACTGGAAGCGCAAGTTCCACACCGGCACGCCGCTCACCTTCGCCTGGTCCGGCGCGGGCGATCTGGTCAGCCTCGACTCGTCGGGCACGGTGGCGCTGGACGTCACCGGCGAGGCGAGCCTCGGCCTGCTGCTGCCGTTGTCGCTGGACGCGGCCCCGCTGCTCGACCACTCCTCGCACGCCGGGGTGACCGTCTCGGTCGCCGCGAACCAGGTCGCGCTGGCCGCCCGGGTCGGGCCGCTCGCGCTCGAACTCGGCAAGCCGGGCGACTACGCGAGCGTCCAGGGCAACCTGAAGGTCGGCCTGGGCACCGGCGGCGACGAGGACAAGCCGGTACTGGACGGGTTCCTCGGGCTCAGCCCGGAGCTGACCACCGATGGCGTGGACTGCGGCAACGGCGTCGGCGGCGCGAACATAGCCCTGTGCGCCCGCGCGCCGATCTTCCTCAACGACTGCGACCCGCCGGCCGGCAGCAACGTGCTGTCCCTGACGGCGACCAAGGACTTCGACCTGACCCCGCAGCTGCCCGACCTCGGGCCCTGCCTGCAGAGCCTGGTGCTGAAGCTGACCGACTTCAACGTCGGCATCGACGGCTACCTCGCCAAGCTGGAGGAGGCGCTGCGGCTGGCCAGCTTCGACGGCAAACTGCCGTTGGTCGGTGACGACCTCCAGCAGGGTCAGCGGTTCATCCATCAACTGCGCGAGGACATCAAGGCCGCCATCGGCCCGGTGCTCGCCAACGCCCCGGCCAACAGCGACGGGCTGGACACCGCGTTGACCGCGGCGATGCAGCAACTCGATCCGGCGCTCGCCGTCGACGTCGCCTGCCGCCAGGGCGTGACCGAGCCGTGCTCGCTCGCCGAAGTCCAGTCGGTACGCATCCAGCTGACCACGCAACGCGGTAGCACGTCCGCTGTGGACGGCTGCACCGGATCCGACTGCCTCGGCACCGACGTCCCGCTCGATCTGGGCGTACCGGGGCTGGCGCTGAAGGCGAAGAAGGGCGACACCGGCGGCGTGCACGTGGCGCTCGGCTGGAAGCTGCACCTCGACCTGGTCCTCGACCGGACCGAGGGCTTCTACGTGGCCACCCACTCCGGCGGCGATCTGTCGCCGGAACTGCAGATCGGCGCCAAGTTCGACGCGGACGACCTGGAGGCGCAGCTGGCCTTCATCCAGGTGCTCGCCGAGAAGAAGTCGACGGCGCCGCTGGCGAGCGCGTACTTCGCGATCGACCTGAAGGGCTCCGCGGGCGAGGAGAGCTGCTTCGCGGCGAGCCCGTGCACCGCCGACCCGAACGCCAAGCTGACCCTGTCCGAGCTGGGCGACCTCGGCTCGCTGATGAAGACCAACCTCACCGCGACGATCGCCATCGACTGGCAGCTGACCGCCAAGGTCGATCCGAGCACGGAGGTCGGCTCGGCCTTGCCGGGCATCAGCGCCCGGTTCAAGCTGGGCTGGGGGATCAGCAACCACACCGGTGAACTGGTGCCCGGGAACCTGAACATCGAGTTCTCCGACATCGCCATCGACGCGGGCGCCTTCTTCAGCAAGATCCTGAAGCCGGTCCTGGACAAGGTGAAGTCCGTGACCGGACCGCTCCAGCCGGTCATCGACACCCTGTACGCGCCGATCCCGGTCCTGTCCGACCTCTCGAAGGCGGCCGGCGGCCCGGACATCACCCTGATCTGGCTGGCGAAGACGTTCAGCACCCTCAACGGCGGCCCGAACCTCGACTTCGTGGACACCGTCCGGGCCGTGATCGACTTCATCAACCACATTCCGGACTGCACGGCCAGCTGCAAGATCCCGATCGGCGCGTTCTTCGTCAACCCGGCGAAGGCGCTGACCACCCTCGCCTCCCCGGCGTCGGCGGCGAGCCTGATCGACAACCCGCAGCCGGTCAGCGCACAGGAGGTCAAGTCCAAGGTCGACGGTGCGTCCAACGGCGCCAAACTGTTCGACGCCCCGGCCGGGCAGAAGAGCAACGCGGCGAAGATCGGCTTCACCTTCCCGATCTTCGACAACCCCGGGTCGCTGTTCGGCCTGCTGCTGGGCCAGGACGTGGAGCTGGTCGGGTTCGACTCCGGCCCGCTGGAGCTGGGCTTCTCCTGGCGCCAGTCGTTCGGCCCGGTGTACGCCCCGCCGCCGGTGATGATCACACTGTCCGGCAGCGCCTCCGTGACCGCCCGGTTCATGGCCGGACTGGACACCAAGGGCATCCGGCACGCGATCGAGGCGGCGACCGACGGCACCGCGGTCAACGCCGTGAGCCTGCTGGACGGGTTGTACTTCAAGACGACCGACGCCAACGGCGTCACCGTTCCCGTCGTGACGCTCCGCGGTGAGATCGCGGCCGGGGCCGAGGTCACCTTGCTGATCGTGAAGGCCGGCATCGAGGGCGGCGTACGCCTGACGGTCGGGTTCGCCTGGAACGACCCGGACAACGACGGGAAGTTCCGCCTCAGCGAGTTCCTGCAGGCCCTGCTGACCAACCCGATCTGCCTGTTCACCACCAGCGGCCAGCTGTCGGTGTTCCTGCGGGTCTACATCACCATCGACCTGTTCCTGTTCTCCAAGACGTGGAGCTTCACACTGGTCAACGCGGTTCTGCTCGACTTCCGGGCACAACCCGACTGTTCCCCGCCGCCGCCCGAACTGGGCGGGGTCAGCGGGGACACCCTGGTGGTCTTCGCGGGCAAGTTCGGGAAGTCCGCTCAGCGTGGGCACGCGGCCTGGGACAACACCGCCGGCACCTACCCCGGTGACGTGGTCAAGGTGTACGCGCTGCACTACGCCGACGCCAACGAGCCGGGCGGCAGCGACGACTTCGACGGCTTCGCGGTCGAGGCACTGGGGCGTACGCAGCAGTTCCTGGACCCGAACCTGAAGCGGGTGGTCGTCGACGGCCGGGGCTACTCGGTCAGCGACGCCGACAAGACCGCGATGTCGGTGATCTTCCTCGGTGACGGCGACCCGTCCGGCAACGGCACGGCGTCCCCGTTCGACAAGACCGCCGTCGTGTTCGGTTCGGACGGCAAGGACCAGATCCGCACCGGCACCGGACCGGCGTACGTGGACGGCGGCCCCGGCGACGACACCATCGTCACCGCCGAGGCGCCCGGTACGTCCGCCTGGGTGGCCGGTGGTCCCGGCAA
Source organism: Hamadaea sp. NPDC051192 (assembly GCF_040682475.1). Lineage (NCBI taxonomy): Bacteria > Bacillati > Actinomycetota > Actinomycetes > Micromonosporales > Micromonosporaceae > Hamadaea > Hamadaea sp. NPDC051192. The sequence goes on along the minus strand of NZ_JBFBAZ010000142.1, from coordinate 7,177 downwards.
CGACGCCATCACCACAGGCGACGGCACCGGCACGGTCGCCGGGGACAACGGCCTCGGCTTCACCACCCAGAACGTGAGCGCCGGCGGCAAGAACCTCACCGGCGTCGTGAACTGGGCCAGCCTGACCCCGCCCGCGGAAGACCCGGACGGTGGCTCCGGTGTGGACACGGTGACGGTCGGCCACGGCGGCAACACCGTCTACGGCAACGGTGGCGACGACACGCTCGCAGCGATGGTCGACGATACCAAGACCAACGGCACGAACGTCATGGTCGGCGGGGCCGGTTCCGACAGCGTCAACGGCGGCAACGGTCCCGACAAGATCTACACATACGCCCAAGGCGTGCCGTCCGACCCGGACGCCGACGGCGTGGGCGACAGCGGCCTGACCAACATGGTGGACACCGGCGGCGGTCAGGACGAGGTCTACGGCAGCGCGGGCGTCGACCTGGTCGTCTCCCACTCGGCCAACGGCCAGACCGGTTCCATCAAGGGCTACGGCGCGAACGACGTGCTGATCGGCGGCTACGGCACCGACCAGATCTTCGGCGGCCCCGGCGACGACTACCTCATCGCCGAGCCCTCCGACGTCGGCGCGCCCGACGGCGCCGACGGCTACGGGCCGTTCCGCCCGGTCAGCCACCACCCGCTGCCCGCCGGTACGCAGTCGCAGACCAAGCTGCTCGTGGGCGGCCTGGGCAGCGACCACATCATCGGCGGCGACGGCGGCGCGACGATCTTCGGCGACAAGCACCTGACCGCCGAGGCGTGCGCCGACAGCGCCACCTTCGCCCAGCCGGTTCCGGCCGTGCAGGGTTCGGCCGACCTGATCCTGGGTGGGTCCGGAGCCGATGTGGTGACCGCCGGCGGCGGTGACGACCGCACCGATCTCGGCAGCGGAGCCGACCGTGCCTGCGGCCAGTTCGGCGACGACATCCTCGCCCTCGGCGGGGACGACGACAAGGCGTGGGGCGGCGACGGGGTCGACCAGATCTTCGGCGACGCCGGGCTGGACACCGTCTACGGCAACGCCGGCAACGACGGTCTCTACGGCGGCGGCGACGTCGACACCGTGGAGGGCGACGACGGCGGCGACCAGATCTACGGCGGCGACGGCGCGGACGTCCTCTACGGCGGAAGCCGGGCCGCCGGCGAGACCGACCAGGGCACCGACTACGTCTACGGCGAGGAAGGCGCCGACCAGATCATCGGCGACAACGGCACGCCGGCCGACGGCGGCTCCGGGGCGTACCCGTTGGATCTGAACGGGACCACCCCGACCGCCGGGGCGGGCGACGTGCTGCACGGCGGCGCGCAGGACGACCGGATCTACGGCGGCCTGGGCGACGATCTGATCACCGGCGACGGCGACCAGGACGTCATCGAGGGCAACAACGGCGCGGACACGGTCAGCGGCGGTGACGGCGACGACCAGATCATCGGCGGCTCCTCGGAAGAGGCGTCGCCCGGCGTGGGCCGGCCCGACGGCTCCGACCGGCTGATCGGCGACGCCGACGACGACCTGATCGCCGGGGACAACGCCAGGTTCACCGACGGCACGCCCGCCCGGATCGTGGCCGGCCGAGCGGCTCCGCAGCGCGCCATCGTGCTGCTGGACCTCGGCCTGACCCCGGCCGCCGGGACGAGCGCCGGCGACTACCTCGCCGGGCTCGGCTCCGACGACGTCCTGCTCGGGCAGGGCGGGGCGGACCGTGTGCTGGGCGGCGCGGGCGCGGACTACGCCGAAGGCGGGCCGGGCAGCGACTGGGTCGAGGGCGACCTCGGCGACGACGATCTGGTCGGCGGTTCCTCCACCGTGGACAACGCGGTCAGCGGAACCGGTCAGCCGGACGCGGCGGACGCCCTGTTCGGCGGGCCGAACTCCGACGTGATCCTCGGCGACAACGGCGCGATCCTGCGCCCATTGGCCGCAGAAGCGGCGTCGGCGGTGACCGCCCGGCTCAACGCCGACGGGTCGGCGTACCTGCCGAGGATCATCTCGCTGCTCGACCGGGGCAACGCCGATCCGGTACGCCACGGCGGTGACCGGATCAGCGGCGGCGACGGCGCCGACCTCGCGTACGGCCAGGACGGCGACGACGCGCTGACCGGTGACGGCGACGCCGACTACCTCGAGGGCAACGGCGGCACCGACACCTTGCGGGGCGACCTCCCGCTCGGGGCGGCTGGGCACAGCACGGTGACTCCGTTGCCGGCGCAGCCGTGGCCGGGCGCCGCCGGTGCGGCCGGAGACCTCGTCGGCACCGGTACGCCGGACGGTCAGGACGACCTGATCGGCGGCAGTTCGGCGGCCGGCTTCCGGGACGGGGCCGACGTGGTCGAGGGCGACGGCGGCGACGACGTGATCCTCGGCGACAACGGGTCGCTGATCCGGACGGTGCTCAACGGCAAGGAGAAGGTGTACGCCGAGCGCTACGCGACCGGATCCGACCTGACCACCGCCACCGTGGTGCGTACGCACGACCCGGCGTTGCCCGGCCCGTCCACCCGGTTCTGCACCACCGCCCAGCCGACCTGTGAGCCGAACGGCGCTTGGGGTGCCGATCAGCTCTACGGCGACGGCGGAAACGACGGGATCTGGGGCCAGGACGGCGACGACACCGTCTGGGGTGGCTCCGGAGACGACGACCTGTTCGGCGAGCTGGGCTCGGACACCATCTACGGCGAGGCCGGCGCGGACGCCATCCTGGGCGACCGGGGCGGTCTGATGAACCAGTACCTCAACGCCGACGACGTGGCCGCGCTCGGGTTCACCGTGACCCTGTCGGGCGTGCCGCAGGAGAGTTACACCGCCTTCCAGCTCGGCGAGTACGACCGGCGGGCGGACCTGCTGCACGACACCGACGGCGACGTCTGGGTCGGGTCGCCGACGGACCCGGCGATGCCGCACAACGGCCTGACCGAGGGTGGCTTCGACCTGATCCGCGGCGGATCCGGGGACGACGACATCCACGGCGGCTGGGGTGACGACGTGATCAACGGCGACAGCGGCGGCGACGACATCTTCGGCGCGGCGGGCTCGGACGTCCTGTGGGGCGGCAAGGGCTGCGACCCGGTCCTCGACGCGGCGACGCCCGACTGCCTCGTCAACGGGGTCTTCACCGCCTCCTCCCGGGGCACCAACGACCGGTTCGTCGACCACGTCTTCGGTGGCTCGGGCGAGAGCGAGGACGAGGGCTTCGGCTCCGACCTGCTCGACGTCAAGCCGCGCGGCGTGTACGCCGACTGCCAGCCCGGCCGGTGGCCGACCGACGTCAACGGCGTCACCCGGGACCCGTGCCTGTGGTTCCAGATGACCGACATGACCAACGCGTCGGACGCCGACAACCAGCACCACCAGGGCACCGACTGGATCTACGGCGGCTGGGACCGCGACGCCCTGGAGGCGGACGTGGCGCAGAACGGGCCGAACCCGGGCGACCGGCTGTTCGACTGGAACGGCGCCTACAACCTCTACCTCCACTGCAACGCCGCGTACGGCGGATACAACGACATCCGCCAGCACAGCCCGGCGATGCAGGAGTTCCTGACCAAGCTGGCCTGGTGGTCGGGGGCCGGGCGGACCGTCGGTGACGTGACCACCTCGGGCACGTCGGCGTTCAGCGAGCTCGCGTACACCTACACCAGCGACAACGGTGGGCACGGCGCGGGGAAGGCGTACCCGGGCACGCCCGGCCACTTCTCCGACCCGGTCTCCTGCACCGACTGACCCTCACGGCCGGTGGGCGGACCCCGCCCACCGGCCACCCCATCCCTCGCGGAGGTAAATCAATGCGGCGACGAGTCGCGTCCGCTTTGTCGGTGCTCGCCCTGGGCGCCGCGTTCAGTCTGTTCAGCACGCCCGCGGCCGGCGCGCCCGCCGCGCAGACCTATCGAGTACGCGGACTGGAGCCGGGCCAGGAGATCCTGCTCGACCGGGCCGGAGCCGTCGTGACCGATGTGGATGAAGGAGCGGTCTACGTCAAAGCTCGCCCGGATCAGGCGGCCAAACTACGCAAGCAGGGGCTCAAAGTGGACGACATGTCGGCGGCCGCCCTGGCCGCCACGTTCGGCCCGGTCGACCCCGGTTACACCGACTACTCCGAGATGAAGGCAGAGGTGAGCCGGCTCGTCGGCCTCTATCCGACGCTGGCCTCGCAGCAGGTCATCGGGAAGTCCTACGAGGGCAAGGACATCGTGGCCCTCAAGATCTCCGACAACGTGGGAGTGGACGAGTCCGAGCCGGAGATGTTGTTCACGGCGAACCAGCACGCCCGCGAGCACCTCACCGTGGAGATGGCGCTGTACCTGGCGAACACTCTTCTCAACGACTACGGCAGCGACCCTGCGATCACGAAGATCGTGGACAACCGCGAGATCTGGATCGTGCCGATGGTCAATCCGGACGGCGCCCAGTACGACGTCGACAGCGGCGACTATCTGATGTGGCGCAAGAATCGGCAACCCAACAGCGGTTCCACGGAGATCGGCACGGACCTCAACCGTAACTGGGGCTACAAGTGGGGCTGCTGCGCCGGCTCGTCGGGGGTCAAGTCGAAGGACACCTATCGGGGGTCGGCGGCCTTCTCGGCCAAGGAGACCCAGGTGATCCGGGACTTCGTGCTGAGCCGCCGGATCGGCGGGACCCAGCAGATCACCGAGCACCTCGACATCCACACCTACTCGCAGCTCGTCCTGTGGCCCTTCGGCTACACCACGAGCACGGTTGTCGGCCCGATGACCGCCGACGCGTACGCCGCGCACCGTGCGATCGGCACCGAGATGGCCGACCGCAACGGCTACTGGCCGGGCCAGGCGAGCGGCCTCTACATCGCCGACGGCATCATCAACGACTGGATGTGGGCCGATCAGAAGATCTTCAGCTTCACCTTCGAGATGTACCCGAAGCGCTCGGACCTGTTCGAGCAGTTCTACCCGCCCGCGTCGGTGATCCCGGCACAGACCAGCCGCAACCGGCAGGCCCTGATCCGGCTCGCCCAGTACGCCGACTGCCCCTACCGGTCGATCTCGAAGGAGAACACGTACTGCCCAGTGGCCGACGACTACACGCTGACCGTTCCGGGAGCGACCTATGTGGTGGCCCAGGGCGGCACGGTCGCCACGACGATCACGGCGACCAAGACGACTGGCGCGAACCAGCTGGTCTCGCTGACCGCCACCGGGGCGCCGGCCGGGATGACGCCGATCTTCGGGCTGGGCTCGATCCCGACCGACGGGTCGGCGCAGACGATCTCGTTCTCCACCGCGGCGACCACGACCCCCGGCGAGTACACCGTCGTGGTCCGGGGTGACGGAACAGCGGGGACGGTGCGGACGGCTCCGGTCACCATCATGGTCACCGGATCAGCGGCCTGCCAGGGAGCGAACGCGACCGACGTCGCCATCCCCGACGACGGCACGCCCGTGACCAGTTCGCTCGCCATCGCCGGGTGCGGAAGCCTCGTGAGCCCGATGGCCAACGCGTCCGCGCGGCTGGAGGTCCACATCGCCCACACCAACATCGGCGACCTGCAACTCCGGCTGATCGGACCGGGCGGCGCGGTGCTGATTCACGACCGCGACGGGGCGGACATGAACAACATCGACAAGATCTACACCCTGGACCTGTCCGGCCAGACCGCCGACGGAACCTGGTCGCTGGAGGCGACCGACCTGGAGTCCGGCTCGACGGGGAAGATCGACTCCTGGACGCTGACCCTGAAGTAGCCCGGTCAGCCGACGAGGCAGAACGGATGACCGGCCGGGTCGAGGAACACCCTCGACCCGGCCGGATTCGGCTGGTACGCCGTCTTCTTCCCGCCCGCCGCGAGTACCACCGGCTCGGCCGCGTCGAGATCGGCGACCCGCAGATGCAGGTGGAACTGCATCGAGGAGGCCGGATCGGGCCAGACCGGCGGCCGGTGCCCCGGCGCCCGCTGGAACGACAGGTGGAACGCCGACGCCTCGTCCTCGCCCAGCGAACACCAGTCGTCCGACTCGTAGACGAGCCGCCAGCCGGTCAGGCGGGCGTAGAACCGGGCGAGCGCGCGGGGATCGGGGCACTCCAGGGCGACTCCGCTGAGGCGGGCCAACGCTTCCATGAGCGTCAGTATCCGCCACTCCGGCTCAGCACGCTTTACCGCCAGGCCGCCCATCAGGCCGCGGTCTGGACCCGAGCGGCGGTCAGTGCGCCACTCCGACGATCTGCCGGACGGTCTCCGGCTGATCGACCAGGCGGAGCATATGGTGGGCGACGTCGGCCCGGGAGATCGAGAAGCCGCCCCGGACGTTGCGGTTCAACGCCGTCCGATACTCGCCGGTGAGCGCCTTGTCGGTCAGCTTCGGCGGCCGGGACACCGTCCACTCCAGACCGCTGTCCCGCAGGATCTGCTCGGTGACCGCCAGATCGGCGTAGTGCGCGCCGAAGAGCGTACGGGCGATCCGGGTGCCCACGTACCGCATGAAGAACCCGTCACCAGGGTCGTGCTTGGGCAGCACCCGCTGACCGGGCACGGGCACCGGGCCGACCGGTGCGGCGCTGACGACGACGATGCGGCGTACGCCCTCGGCCGCCATCGCGTCGACGATCGTCTGAGTGCCTCGGGAGGTGATCCCAGCGTCCGCCCTCGGATCGCGGGGGCCCAACCCGGACACCACGGCGTCGGCGCCCCGCACCGCGGCCCGGAGCGCGACCGGATCCGGACGCTCGAAGTCGACCGCCACCGTGCGTACGCCCGTCGGCAGATCCCGGGGCCGCCGGGCGACCGCGGTGACCTCGTGGCCCTCCGCGACGGCCTGCTCGACCAGGTGACGGCCGACTCCGCCGGTCGCGGCGATGATCGTGAGCTTCATGGGTGCCTCCTACGCGGTGAAGGCTGCGGCGTGATCCGCGGCCCAAGTCTGGAAGCTGCGAGCCGGGCGGCCCAGCAGCCGGCGGACGGTGTCGGTGGTCGGCCCGGCCTCGCGGGCGTAGTCGGCCTGCGAGCCGAGCAGGCGGGCAGGGACCTCGGCGGGCAGCCCGGCGGCGAGCATCCCCTGCCGGACCGCTTCCGGCTCCATCTCGACGAAGGCCAGCTCCCGGCCGACGGGGACGGCGTACCGGTGTATCTGGAGTCGTCGAATCCGCGGAACCTGCCGTTCTACGAGCGGCACGGGTTCGAGGTGACCGGGAACCTGC